>SLIE01000340.1 GCA_007135795.1 Desulfobacterales bacterium | reverse complement strand
TATGGGCGATAATCCCGATATTCCGTAATTTCTGAATTTTACTGTTTGTTTTCATCTCACCAACATCATATATGCGTTTACAGGATAGCCGATATCAATATGCCCGGCGAATGTTTCAGCCTCGTTGCCATCAAGCAGGATCTTTACACGATCAATCCCGTCGATATTTACGATCAGGGTATTTACAATCGCATAAACGGAGAGCAACTCCGAACGAATACCGCCAGGATGTGGATTCCCGGAATTTCCGGTCAAATCCACGTAGACCGTTTCAGCATTGTCGATATACACACCAAGCAATCTGGTCTCCGGCGCCAGCACCGGAAGCAGGGTATTTCCTCCACGACCCGCAGGTCCCGCTATCAATGCCTCGATGAGTTGCCGGCAAAAGACGAGCGCATCGCCCGTGTTATCGATAAGTCGGATTTCGCCGGTCAGATAACGCCCATCCGGCGTTGCAAAATAAAGATAAACGCTTTCGCTTTTTGCGGATACAGCCGGGTTGCCGGGATGACGAGTGCCGTAATCACCGTTGCGCTCAACTGAAAAGGAGGTGCTGACGCCGATAAGCAAAGACACGAAAAAAACCACCGGGAACAGAAACCAACCACATTTCCCGGAAACGCTTTTCTCAGGCGGTCGGGAAATGACGGGATCTGTTGATACGGTTCCGAAACTCAGTTTAACAGGAGCATTGGCCGTTCGCAAACACTGCTTCTTCGCCTCACCCCTTCCCGCGCATGAACGTTTAATATCTCCCAACAACCCGGATCTCTTTTTAAAAGCCTCAACCCACATGCAGACCAATTCCCACCCAGTGTGAATAAATTTCAGATTTATAACCAAATGAATATAATCCAGCTTGAACTTCAAGTCAATCCAAAGAAAACCAACCCTGTCCGCCATATCATCGGCATGCTTCTGGAAGATATATCCAAATCAAAGACAGGCATCGCAAATATACTTGACTTTATATGTCATGTTGTGGCAAAAAATTGTTTTTGTATTTTATCTTGTGTATTATATTGTTGATAAACAGTGTACGGTTTAAAAATCAGACGGGATTCGGATTAAAACCAGACTCCCGCTGAATGAAAAATTTTTGATCATACACTAAATCGTCACTTCAGACATATCAGAATCAATTAACAAAGCTTTGCTTTTAGGAAAACAGGCAACTCCGGTCTATACCGTAAAAACCGGAGGCAGACCCGGATCCGCAGCAAACATGGAGGGTACTGTATGGGAGAACCAGCAATCAAACTTGGCGGAAACCATAAAAGCAGGTTTCTCGACAAGGTAAAAGAAATCCTCCCGGAGGGGGGAAACCTAGATCTTTGTCTGACATGCGGCGCATGCTCTTCCGGTTGCCCGGCAACCGGCATTGGCGATATGGACGCCCGCAAATTCCTTCGCATGGCCGCACTGGGGATGGATGAAGAAATTACCAAAACCGAATGGGTATGGCATTGCACCATGTGTCAGCGGTGCAGCTACGTGTGCCCGATGCAGATCAATATACCTCAACTCGTCTTTAATGCCCGGGGGCTTTGGCCACGAGAACTAAGACCCAAAGGCATATTAGGGTCCTGCGACATGGCGCTTAAAAACGATACCTGTAGTGCAATGGGAACCAACGAAGAAGATTTTCGTTTCGTGGTCGAAGATGTGCTTGAGGAGTACCGTGAAGCTCAACCCGAATTTGCCGATATGCAAGCTCCCGTGGATAAACAGGGGGCACACTACTTTTTGAACCAGAACTCCAGAGAACCGGTTACCGAGCCTGATGAGATGGTGCCGCTCTGGAAGATACTGCATATAGTGGGGGCGGACTGGACCTACGGTTCCAAAGGATGGGCCGCGGAAAATTACTGCATGTTCATGGCGGATAACGATGCATGGAAACATATCGTTGAGGTCAAAGCCAAGGCGGTCGATGATCTTGGATGCAAGGTATGGCTCAATACCGAGTGAGGGCACGAACTTTTTGCAGTCCGGGCCGGACTCAACAAATTCAACATTCCCCACAATTTCGAAATCCAGAGCATCATCCAGCTTTATGCCCAATGGGTACGTGAAGGCAAACTGAACGTTACCTCCGACTGGAACAAGGATCTTAAAATCAAGTTTACCGTACAGGATCCGTGCCAGCTTGTGCGAAAATCCTTTGGAGATCCCGTGGCGGAAGATCTCAGGTATGTTGTTAAAAAGGTGGTCGGTGAAGAAAATTTCATTGATATGTCCCCAAACCGCTCCAATAATTATTGTTGTGGTGGTGGTGGTGGATTCCTTCAGGCCGGCTACCCGGAAGAACGTCGACAGTACGGCAAGATGAAAGCCGATCAGATCCTGGCAACTGGTGCACCTTACTGCATCACACCTTGCCACAACTGTCATGCCCAGGTGCATGATCTTAGCGATATCCGGGGTCATGCTTGGGAAACCCTGCACCTCTGGACGCTGATCTGCCTCTCGCTTGGCATACTGGGCGAGAACGAAAGGGAATACCTGGGAGAAGACCTGAAAAACGTTGCTGTTTATGGTGCTTAAATCACCTGTATAAACGCTTTTAATCAATAATTCCTCTTTGCAAGAATAACGAAAATGCCCCTGCTTTGAAAGAAAGCAGGGGCATTTTTCGTCGCCAATTGTAATGGCATCACCACAACCCTTTGCCGAACAATTCCGGAAAGATGACAGAAAAGCGGTTTTCAAACGTGGTCGGATTTGATGACGCACCCTTTGAAAAAAAATCCCGGGGTGATGTAAACATCGTCGGTACGGTATACGCCGGATTGCGTTTTGACGGGGTCCTTATCGGCACGATCGAGAAAGACGGATTTGATGCGGCAACCCGTATTATCGAGCTTATTATGGCGTCAAGATTTCTGGAACATATTCAGCTGATCATGCTTCAGGGAATCGCATTTGGCGGATTTAACGTCATCGATGTATTCGAAATATACAAACAACTGAAGATGCCCGTTCTGATCGTGGCCCGCAAAGATCCGGACATGGCATCCATATCAGATGCCTTGAACACGCATGACATCCCCCACGGGAAAGCCAAATGGGATTTAATTAAACGGCTGGGCCCGATGGAGCCTGTCAAAAATGTGTTTATTCAACGCCAGGGACTTTCTATTGAACAAGCGACACATGTGATAGAGCGATTTGCCATTCATGGCAACCTCCCGGAACCCCTGAGAACCGCTCACCTCATTGCAGGCGCCCTTTCCTTCGGCCACAGCCGGGGACGGGCATAATCAGTCTTCCGGAACCATTGTCGCATTCTCCAGAAACAACCACATCTTCTGGATCTGATCCGTAATCGGACTTGAAATCGTCGTCACTTTGTAGTCACCCAAAGTCCCACCAACCCTGGCCTGAAAAACAAGACGGCGCAAGAGGTCTATTGTATAGTGCTTAAATATTCCGACAAGGGGGATCCGGTCCAGGATACTTTCATTTCTGGTCATGGTTACAATCAGGTGGATCGGCTGATCCTTCAATGGAATATGATTTTGTAAGCCGATGTGCCCCTCCATATAAATCGGAAGCGATCCCCCCGTAAAAAGCAGATCTTCAATGGTTATCAGACCATTACCGATTCCGAAAGAGCCAACGGCGTTCGTGACCGGACTTTGCGTCGGCATCCTGAGATCAAAAAGACTCAAAACCGCAAGCAGAATCGGAAAACTGTAGAGTTTACCACCATCGATTTTCACGTCGGCCCTTCCCTCAATCGATTGCGTATCGAAACCGACGCCCGTAAGAGTGAATCCGGATCGCAATATTCCTTGCGGAACATCATTATCCATAATGTCAAATGATCTTATCAACTTACCAAGATCCAGCTTGTTAATTTCAAATTGCGTTCCCCAGGATTTATCCACCGTGTGGACGACAACTTCATCTGAAACGATATTGCCGCCATACGCTTCGATACGCAGATCCGACAAATGCAACTGATGGTTGCTGTAATTGTAATCCGTTACAAATTGTTCTATTGAAAGATTGCTTAAATGAACATCATTCAGGGAGACGTTCCCCCGTAAACGCTTCCCGTGAAAATCTAACCAAACAGTACCGTTTGCACCCATCTGGGTGCCGGCTTTCATCATATTCAGGTCGTACAATTTCGCTGAGGCATCTCCGGACAAAGAAAGATCGTCGTCAAGATTCGCGACAATACGCGTTTCAATGCTCACCCGCCCGCCAAGCCCCATCTCTTCAAACCCACTTTCAAATGGAAGCTGACGATAAAGATGAGGGCCAAGTTCAAAAACCTCCGATTTCATTGACAGGGATGGTTTCTTATCCATATGATGAAAAGGAAAAGCACCGGTTCCCGTCAAAGCGATACCGTAAACATCGCCTTTAAAATCCTTAAGATCAAGCCCGTTCGCCGTTTGCTCTAAAGTGCCATACAGGGATCGCCCCACCCGGCCATAATCCGGGTGATCAAGAGAAACACCTTTCAAATCTATTTCCGATTCGATGCCGGATAAAGACGCAATGACTGAATTGGTTACCGGACGCCAATTGATTGCCTGCAAGGCAAGATCGAGTTTACCGTCAACCTGCCATCTTCCGATATCAATACGAAGCCAATCCAGGATTTCACGGGTCAACCCGATATCCTTCCCCAAAACCGTAAAATCCGCTTCCACCCCGTCTCTTACCCGAAGCACTCCATTTCCCCGAACCGGGTTCCCATCGGTGGTACCGGATACTTTTTCAAACAAGATACGCGATGTACCACCAATCCATTTAATCGTTCCAGTGGCATTTTCAAACTCGATCGGCAGTGCAAAGGGCGCCAGTTTTTCCGCAAATACAGTCAACTCAAGCGATGTCACTGCCTCTGAGAGTTTGATATCTCCTCCGCCCTTTACAACATCGGAAGGCCCTGCAAAACGGATTCCTTTCTGAACCGGTTCCGGGAGCATGCGCATCAGGGTGTCATTGAATATCATATCCTTAATATGAATATCCAAATCAAGATCTTCTAATCTTCCTTCACCGGCTACATCCAAAGAACCGTAAACTTCGGCGCTCCCTTCCCAGAAATTGGCGCTTGCCGCTTTGATGCGCACCGTCCCGGAAGAATTCATATCTGCCCGTGCATTCAGGTGAGAAAATTCGACTTCCGGATTTTTCAATACCCCGGAAACATTCCGGAGCATCGCATCAACATGATAATCCAGCCCATCCGCCGGGTACCATCTCCCATCGATGGATGCATCGACCTGCCCTGAATCGAGCCTGTCGGGATGGAATTGTTCCGGGAGAAACACCAGTATCCCGCTATTTTTTACAAGCGGCAGATCAAGTCCTTTTGCACCCGCATTAAACCGAAACACCTCGATACCTTCTTTTCCCAGCCCGATCTCCACCAACGGGATTGTGATTTGCCCCCCAAAGGCGTGGAAATCCCCTCCATGAACCATCAGTTCGCCGCCGGACAATTGTATTCCCGCTCTCCCATTGGTAATGACAAGGCCTGTTGTGGGATGACCGGCTGCGACACCGGAAAGGTGAAGATCACTAACCCATTGACGTGAAGATGTCAGGTACGTCACCTTACCGGATAACACGCCTCTGACTTTCAAGCGAGAGGGGTCCAGATAGTGTTCCCCCACTCGAAATGGTTTCAGGAACGACAGGTCAAATCCATTTATTTCAATCTCCGATTCAATAAAGCCCTCATCCGGCGCCGCTTCAAACCGGAGGTCGACATCATTGCCCCCCGCCGCAAATGAAAGCGTTCCTGATATATGACGATTGTCCTGACGCACTGATAAACGGAGTTTATCGATACCAAATGGTTCAACCGGCACCGGTTCAAATAATTCCGACAGGCCAAGATCAATAACACCGCCGCCAATCGAAACCTCGGGAAAATTTCCTGAAGCGGTCCCCTGGTTTTCTGATTTCCCGGATGCCCACGTGATAAGCCCAGGCGTGATTGCGGTTTTTATACCGGTAATATCAATCCGCTTCATCCGGTACCGACCCAATAACAGCCCCACCACGCTGTGTTCCACCGAAACACCGGTCAGCGTCACACGCTCGCCAGGCAGGTTTTCCGGCCGGATTACCAGTTGTCGTGCATGCATCCCCCGGTAAATCGTAAGATCAAGCCCATCTATCGTGACCTGCGCATCGAGTGAATCCCCCATCCTGTTTTCAACCCAAGAAGAAAGTACGAGTCCCAGCGGGGCATGGACGATGAGCATCCCCGCAATAACAGTAAAAAACAAAAGGCCAATTAGGCCTTTTGCTATACGTTGATATGTTAATAGCGTCACAAGAAATCCGATACTGAAAATTATTTCTAAGCGTTCATATAAAACTGACTTCGAATTTTATTGACCAATTCCAGATCAACGCAATACGGCACTTCCGGTCTGGGCGGTATGGCGATATCCAAATCCCGAGAAAAGGGGGTATTTTGGATCTTACGGTTATAGGCATGATGCATCAGCAACTCCAGGTTGACAACATCCTCCACATTATAGGCAATCAGCGTATCAAGTGCGCTTTCACAGCAATTATTTCGGTATTCATGCCACAGCAGTACGGCAAAATAACCATCCACGCCATCCAGTTCGTTTCTTGATATGCCAAATTGTTTTTCCACCTTTTTCAAACCACCCTTATACCCAAGACTGGCAAGCACATACCTCAGGTCAATGTGAGCGTGGGGTAATTTAACCTTGAAAAAAGACTCAATGAACGGGACATCAAACGATTTCCCATTATACGTGACAATAAGATCGTAATTCATAATATCATCAACAAAACAGTCGAGATTTTTTCCGTTTACATAGGTGAAGATACTGACACCGTCATAAAGCGCAATCGTCGTGATAATGTTTATGTTCTCGCTCAGCCCCGTGGTTTCTATATCAATGTAGGCTGTCCTGCCTTTGAAATCCCTGAACATTCTCCAATGTTCACTGGACTTTAAACGTTTATAGAAATAAGACGCAGATCCGGCATTAAGGGCCTCTATCGACGCGGCGATCTCCTTGGAAACGGCAATTATCTTAGCGGTGCAGAGAAATGGTTCAGGTTGATTCAGAAAAGATTGCCAGGTTTCTATATCGGATTCCCACAACCGTTTTTCAGTACCACTCCCGATTCCCTGAATGTGACAAAAAGTGTTTTCAAGCATGAAATTTGGTGGCGTAATTTTACAGTCGCTCTGAATGCGGCATGCCTGCTGTTAAAGAACCGTATTGGCGGCCGGGCGGTTGCCCGGACGCCGCTGTGGTTTCAGGTAGGCGGATACGCGGGCGGCTTTACGCTC
>SLIE01000021.1 GCA_007135795.1 Desulfobacterales bacterium | reverse complement strand
GACCACCCGTTCATTCGCTGCTAGGCCGTCCGTAATTTCAACGAGCCCGGGTTGCCGAAGCCCCGTTTTAACCTGTCTTCTGCCGGCCGTGTTATTTTCCGTGTTCACCACGAAGACAATATAGCCCAGCCGTGTTGGCACGAGGGCTTGTTCCGGGATGACCAGCCGGTTCTCCCGGCTTTCCAAGACCAGTATGGCCGATGCAAAGGATCCCGGCATGAGTTCGGTTTCAGGGTTCTCGATGTTCGCCCTGACCCGAAATCGCCTTGTGCCGGCATCGATCACCGGGCTAATAAAATCAACCTCTCCCGTAAAAGAACGATCCGGGTATGCGGTTACGGTGGCAAAGACATCCTGACCCCGGGAAACCCTCCCCATATATCTTTCGGCGATGAAAAAGGATAGCTGGAGCGGATCGACTTCATAAATAACGGCCAGGGACTGACCCGCCTGGACCACGGTCCCCGGATCGACCATCTGTCTTGAAATATATCCGTTAAAAGGGGAATGAATGACGGTGTCCTCGAGTTCTCGTTTTGTAATTTCCATTTCTGCTTCAAGTCTTTCAACATCTGCTGATACGGCATTCAGTTCGGTTCTGGCGTTGTCGTATTGATCTTCCGATATCAGGTCGCGCTCCCGAAGCGTTGCAACCCGCTCGTAATTGCGCCGCAGGTTTTCCAGCCGTGCACGGGTGGAGCCAAGGGCCGCCCTTCGTGCTTCAAGTTGCCTGGAAATCTTTTCATCATCTATTTCAAAAAGCACCTGCCCTGCATCGACAAACTCACCTTCCCGGAAATTTACACTCAGGAGTTTGCCGCCAACCTCCGGTTTGATCTCAACCGTCTGCATGGGTTCAAGCGTCCCCATGCCGGTTACGGTGTCGCGCAGGGTCATTGCGATTACCGGTGCTGTCTCCACGGATATACGCATGGCCTCGCGGGGTCGATGCTCCTCATCAACGCCGGTGCGACGGATGACGATCGTTCCCACCACCACAAGGAGAACAATGAAGAGGATTAACGGGGTAATGAGCCTGGCAAACAGGGTCCTGCTCTCTTTGTGTCGTTTTTGGCCATTATGCATATTTTCTGAAGGCATCAGTTGATTTCTCCCATACCTTGTTCGTATTATTAGTATTCAAAATCCGGGTTTCCACGCAGCATTAAACAAGGCTGATCCGTGAAATGTGATTATCCTTGATTTCTTTTTGATGGAGCCGGTCGGATAAAAATTACAATCGGCTGGCAAATCATGATTGAACCACGGATTTTAATAACAAAATGAACCATATGTCAAGGAAAGTGAGAGTACCTGAATGAAAACAGCGTCAGACTCAAAGGGCATAAAATCATAGCCCACGGAATACACGGAAAAAGGGCGGAAATAAAGCAAGGACGAAAACGCTTTTACCCTTGTTAATTTCTGCCCTTTTTCCGGGCCACACAATGGCGTTTTTGAAAAAGTAGTTCATTCAGCCAGGCACTTATTCAACTGTTTTAAATTTGTCCCGGGGAGCGCCGCATACCGGGCATTTTTCCGGGATTTTTTTCTCCGTGACATACCCGCATACCTGGCATACATGATATGCTGCTGTTTCATCTTTTATGAGATGATAAATAGCCTGTTCGTATAATTTTGCATGATGCGCTTCCGCATCCCTGGCATAAGAAAACGTCTGGGCCGCCACTTTTTCGCCTTCATCTTCTGCTTCTTTAATTAAATCCGGGTACTTGTTCTCACTGATCGATTTTTCTTTTTTGAATGATTTTTCGAGATTTGTATCCGTATCTTTTACCAGCAGATCCTTGACCAGGTTCAGGTGAGAGGTTGCGTGAACCCGTTCCGCCTCTGCTATGGCCCGAAACAACAAGGCGACCTGGGGTACCTCTTCCTCCTCTGCTTTTTCCGCATATGCCAGTAGCCTGAAATATGCCTTTGCCTCCCCAATGAACGCTTCATAGATATTATTTCGTGTCTTTTCCTTCATTCGGATGAATCTCCTTTGTTCTCTGGGTTAATCTAAGAAATGCTGTGTCATGCGTCAGGATTGTTTTGATATATTGAAATGGCGCAAATGACATAATAGTAAGATATTTCTAAAAAATTTCAAAGTATAAAGTATTTTGGATTAAATCTAACCTGCTGGTATGAATGTTAACAAGTAAATCATCTTGCTGATTTTTCGATGAACTTGACATGCTTGAATAATTCTGAAAATATTATTGTTAGAAATTTTCCTAAAAATAAGAATACGATTTTTCATCACAGAGAGCACAGAGGAAAACTATATTGTTAAACCTCCACCATCCATACTGATGGTATCGTAAAAAGTCGCGCTCGGAGATTGTATTATATGCATTTTATTTTTTTATTGTTCCGCCTTGATCGATCTTTCAGCACCTGGTGCAGGTATTCGGGATTGCTGATCGGATTTTGTCTGTTGTTGCTGTTTTGGGGACCCGGTACTTGCAGTTATAACACGGAACGTGAAGACGCAATTTTTAAAGCAATATTGGAAAAGGGCGAACTTGTGGTTTTGACACGTAACGCGCCCACGACTTATTATTTTGGAACAGATGGTGAAACCGGTTATGAGTATGATTTAGTGACAGCTTATGCACAGCATCTCGGCGTGGACGTAAGATTTGAAACGCGGGCTACCGTTGACGATGTTCTTCAAGCACTTGCCGAAGGAAAAGCTGATATGGCGGCGGCCGGGTTGACGCTTACCGAGAACCGGAAAAAAGATTTTCTTTTCGGTCCCCCTTATTTCAAGGTTCAGCAACAGCTGGTCTGTCGAAGAGGCCAAAAACTCCCCGGTGACGTCGAGGATATGAAAGATGTTTCCATAGAAGTTACGGCAGCAAGCAGCTATGTGGATAATCTCGTCGAGTTGGCCAATAATGGTCTATCCGATCTTACATGGCGGGAGACGGAACTTACGACCGAACAAATTCTTGAACGGGTATGGCTTGGTTACGTGGACTGCACTTTGGCCGATTCAAACATAGTATCGTTGAACAGGCGTTACATGCCGGAGTTGCTGGTTGCATTTCCCCTGGCGGAAACCGAAGACCTCGCTTGGGCGCTTCCGCCGGATGCGCATGATTTAAAAGAAAGCATTCATGAATGGTTTGCCGAAGTGGATGAATCTATTTCCCAGAAGCTTTACGGAAGGTACTACGCCCATGTCGAAATTTTTGATTATGTCGATACGGCACGTTTTAAGCGACGTATTCAAACGCGTTTGCCGGAATTCAGGGAGATGTTTGAAGATGCGGGCGAAGAATATGACATTGACTGGAAATTGCTGGCGGCGATGGCATACCAGGAATCTCACTGGGACCCGTTGGCGCGCAGCGCAACCGGCGTAAGGGGAATGATGATGCTGACATTGCGAACCGCCGGACAACTCGGTATCGAAAATCGAATCGATGCCAGGCAAAGCATCATGGGTGGTGCCCGCTATTTTGCCAACCTGTATGAACGGGTTCCAGAGGAGGTGACCGAACCGGACCGGACATGGATTGCATTGTCTGCATACAATGTCGGCATGGGACACGTGTTCGATGCACGCAATCTTGCCCGTTCAAAAGGTATTGATCCCAATTCGTGGATGGAATTTCGGAAGGTTCTGCCGCTTCTTTCCCAACCGCAATACTATCAAAAACTCAGGTACGGGTATGCCAGGGGGAGTGAGCCGGTAAGATATGTTACAAGGATTCGAAATTATTATGATATTATAAAAAATGAAATTGGCCGTTATGAGGAGGGGCCATTTTATGAAGCAAAATCGGGGGTGTTTTTAAACCCGGAATCGGAAATGTCCGAGGAATTGTATTGATCATGCAGATGCCGTGATTCCGCCATCTCTTTTTTGTTTTATTATTTGTCCTTTTTGCAGTAATAAGGGATAAAAAAATTAGGAGATTGTAAAATGCGCATTCTTATCACGAGCCTGGTATTGCTTTTTGCTTTGGGTTCCTGTAAAAATTCCGGTCCGGCAACGCAAATAGACAGACACGATGGCAAAGAGCACCAAACGGTTGTCCTCGTGCATGGGTATAACCACGATAGCAGAGACATGCGCGTTCTGGCCGGATTTCTGGAAGAAAGCGGTTACCACACGGTGAAAGTCGATCTTCCGCTTACCTTTCAGCATGTGGAAGATTCGGCCAAGCTATTTGCTTCGACGGTTGAAGAAATATTATCCGGTATTCCGGAAGATCAGACTATTTTCATGGTGGGACACAGCACGGGTGGATTGGTGATTCGCTATTTTCTGTCGCACCACCCGCAAAGCAGCCGGGTTGGCCGTGCGGTATTGATCGCCACTCCGAATCAAGGAAGTAGTCTTGCGGAGCTGGCGGGCGAGATATCCGATCTGCTGGTGGAAACGTTCGCCACGCTCAATTCACTTCGTCCTGAAAATATTTCCAAATTAGGACTTATTGATCCACAGCATACTCAGGTGGGGGCAATTGCCGGAAACAAAGGGAACCTGGTGATTGGGCAGTTACTGGAAAAAGAAAACGACGGTCGCGTGGAAGTGCATTCTGTTTTTTATCCGGGACTGGATGCTTTTACAGTCGTTCCATATAATCATCATGAAATCCACTATAAAATAGAAACCGCCAATCTCGTAATACGGTTTTTTGAAACCGGTTCATTTGACTAAGTAGTGCCCGAACGAAAACCAGGATTTTTCGTCAAGGTCAAGGACGGAGAAAATTTTAACCGCAGGAATACTGGACGTATTTTGAGGATTAAAATTTGAGCCGGACGCAGAGATTGGCGAAAAAGACGGTTTTCGTTCAGGCACTAAGTAGTTGAGTGCCTTCCAAGCAACAAGAGACGTGCCGCATTATGTAACCATCTCAAAATCCCTTTTTGCTTTTTCCGCGATACACTTGTCCAGATCAGCGAAAGAAGCAGAAAATCATTTAAAAATTATGGATTAAAAGCGGCGATTAACTGACGCATGTGTCAAAAGTAATCAAAAAAATATTAACAATTGCTTATCCTGTCAAAATTCAAAATTCCTTCCCCAGTCTTTAATCCTTGAAATTAAATAATATTTAAGCTTGTAACAATTCCTCAATACCTTTCTGGCATGGAAGCTGCTTTATGTCTATGGCGTATTTTGCTGCGAGATTTTTGGCATGATTTTGTTTGCGTAATGACACATCGACTTTATGATTTAAGTAATGCAGCAAAAAAAAATACAAGGAGGAAAACATGAAGAGATTATTTTTGCTTATTTTTGCCACGATCATGACACTTGGATTTGCTATCGGGTGCGAGCCCGAACGTCAGCCTGAAGAACCGATGGATCCGCCGCCGGCTGAAAGACCGTATGAGGGTACTGAGCCTGGTGAAGGCCCTGAAGGCCCTGAGGGACAGGAGCAGCAGTATTAATCACCACATGTTTTGTGCCTGACGGAAGGCGTGTTGTTTTCCGTCAGGCATAAATGTTTAGAAGCTATCTCAAATTTCTTCACCACAAAGAGCACAGATGGCACAGAAAAAGTGATTTATTACAGATAGTTTTTTGAGATGGTATTTAATTCTTCATGCATCAATAATTAGTTTTGACAATCCCGCGATCATTATCTTCTGGAGCACTCCGACAGTAAATCATAAGATCAAAAGATTTCTATCCCCGCAACGTTGCAAGGCGAAATGCATTTTTTACGGATGCATCATCAATTATTATTTTCATATTATTGCAAATTTCAAACTTAAGCGCTCTTGCAATTACCGGCACGCCTTCAGGCAAGGTCATGTTTTGGGCTTTTGATTTTCTTGGTGGTCGTATTGTTCAATGTTTATATTTTATCAAGAATATAACTCTAAATTGCCTTTTCTGGTGAAAACAAATTGTTCCGGAGGTTTATGTTGAGCGAAGAAGAAAAAGCCCAGGAAAAAAATATGTGGCATGCAATGCCCGTCAATGAAGCTTTTGAAGCAGTTGAATCTTCTCCTGATGGTCTTTCAGGAGAAGAAGCCGGAAAGCGTTTGGAAGAGTGGGGCCCCAACACTCTGGCACATGCAAAAAAGCAGAATCCCGTGGTGCGCTTTTTACTGCAATTCCATAATGTGCTGATATACGTACTTCTGGTTGCCGCCGTAGTCACAGCGCTTTTGCAGGAATGGGTCGATTCCATCGTTATTTTCGGCGTATGCGTTATCAATGCATTGATCGGGTTTATTCAGGAAGGGAAGGCCGAAAAATCGATGGAGAGCATCCGCAATATGATGGCGCCAAAGGCCGACGTGTTGCGGGATAACCGGCGGGCCACGATTGAAGCAGATAAAATCGTTCACGGAGATGTGGTTTTGCTGAATGCCGGTGATAAAGTGCCGGCGGATATGCGTCTGTTCGAAGCCAGTGATTTGCAGATCGAGGAGGCCGCGCTGACCGGCGAATCCGTTCCCTCGGAGAAAAACACATACGAAGTTGACGAGGAGACCGCACTCGGAGACCGCAGCGGAATGGCTTTTTCCGGAACGATGGTCACTTACGGACAGGCAAGGGGCGTGGTGGTCGGTACCGGTATTCATACCGAAATCGGTCGCATCAGCGAACTCCTGGGCGAAGTTGAAACCATGACCACCCCATTGCTCCGGCAGGTTACAAAGTTCGGTCATTATCTCACGGTTGCCATACTTCTGTTTGCTGCCCTGACCTTTATTTTCGGTATCGTCATCCAGGGCTACGGTCCCGCGGAGATGTTCATGGCAGCGGTAGGTCTTGCCGTTGCGGCCATTCCGGAAGGGTTGCCGGCCATCATGACCATCACACTGGCCATCGGGGTTCAGGCAATGGCCAGGAGAAATGCCATTATTCGTAAATTGCCGGCAGTCGAAACCCTCGGGTCGGTTACCATAATTTGTTCCGATAAGACCGGTACACTGACGAAAAACGAAATGACGGTTCAATACGTCAGGGCCGCGGATCATCTTTACGGGGTTACCGGTACCGGGTATGCACCCGATGGCGGGTTTCGGCTCGATGACGAAGAAATCAAAGCCGAAGATTATCCCATGTTGATGGAAGTATTGCGGTTCGGCCTGTTATGTAATGATGCCGAAGTCTTCGAGAAAGACGATCAGTGGAAGCTTCAGGGTACGCCGACCGAAGGGGCTTTGATCACTGCGGCCATGAAAGCGGGCATTGACCCGGAAGCGGAGAATGAAAACATTCCACGCATTGATGTAATCCCCTTCAGTTCTGAAATCAAGCTGATGGCAACACTGAACCGTGATGAGAACGAGAACCGGTTCATTCTATTAAAGGGTGCGCCGGAAAGAATTATGGATCGGTGTGT
>SLIE01000451.1 GCA_007135795.1 Desulfobacterales bacterium | reverse complement strand
GCGGACGGTTCTGCGTTTGCTATTGTCATGGCGGTTACAAACCCGGAAGCGGCCCCCCACATGCAGGCCAGCATGATACTCGTCCCCACCGACACGCCCGGATTCAACCTGGTTCGAAATATCCCGGTAATGGGTCACGCAGGCTCCGGGTATTTCAGTCATGGTGAGATACTCTACCAAAACTGCCGCGTACCGCAGGAAAACCTGCTGGGACCGGAAGGCCACGGTTTTGTCATTGCCCAGGAACGCCTCGGCCCGGGTCGCATCCATCACTGCATGCGCTGGATCGGCATCTGCAACCGTGCGTTTGATCTTATGTGCGCCTATGCACGGGACCGTACAATCGCACCGAACAGAAAGCTGGCTTCAAAGCAGATCATACAGGCATGGATCGCGGAAAGCGCCGCTGAAATCCAGGCTGCACGACTGATGGTACTGCATGCCGCGTGGAAGATCGACAATTTTGGCACAAAAGAAGCCAGAAAAGATATTTCCATGATAAAATTCGTGGTGGCAAACACCATGCAAAAAGTTCTCGACAGGGCATTGCAGATTCACGGCGGGCTCGGCATGACCGATGACACCATCATTGCCTTTTTCTTCCGGCATGAGCGCGCTGCCCGAATTTATGACGGTGCGGATGAGGTTCACAAGGTTTCCGTTGCACGGCAGATCATGAAAACATATGAAAACAAAGTTGTTCGATAGTTCCATAAAAAACGCTGTTGCAACAGGCTTCTTTTTGAAATACCCTGGAAGCTGAAGCGTCATTAAAAGTTCCATCTACTTCGTTGTAGTGATTTTATATCGGCTCGAAATCAATCACTACGCCTTGTATATGGAACTTTTAACTTAACCATCTTCTCCGGATTTTGTAACTTTTTACGAATGCAACAACACTGGTGCTGATAATACCGGTTGCCCTGATCTCTGACCATACAAAATGATCAGTTTCAAGCGGGGTAATACCCGGTTCCGCCCCGGAGAAGTTGTCCTTTGAACCAGCGAGCGGGTAGGAGACCGACGGTTTTCATATATAAAGAGCTTACCGGCTTCGCCGGTTTTGAATGCCAGGCAGGAGCCTGGCGCTCCTAAGGGGCGCGCGCTGGGACGGCATTTTACAATTTGCATTTATACAGTACTGACCATACAAAATGATCAATTTCAACCGGGTGGCACCGGGTATTGCCCATGGCAACAATTGCGGGAGGTTGCTTTACAGCTTTTGGCGAAGCATAGATAAGCGACCTGTGGCCCTGCCGTTTATCACAGGGCGCGCCAAGTTAGCCCGCGCCCAAGCAAGCCATAGAGATATAAGCGTTCTCGTGCAGTTGCCAGGGCAATACCCGGGCCGCCCGGGGGAAATTGTCCTTTGATCGCAGACGTTGATCGCGACTTTTTACAAGGCTATCATGCTTTATGACCACCAATCCGTTTAAAAGTCTAAGGATGCGACTCATGGGCAGGGCAAATATTTTTTACGGATGGTTGCCGTTGCGAAACGAACCCGAAATCAGCTGGCTGTAACCTGTTACATCACACACTGGAAAAATCAGGAGGAGACAAATGAAACTTGCCAATACCGTAGCAATCGTTACCGGATCATCCTCCGGGATCGGCGCCGCCGTTGCCGTGCAACTTGCGGAAAAAGGATGCAATGTGGCGATCAATTACAATACAAACAAACAAGGGGCCGAAACGGTTGCCGCACAATGCAATGCACTGGGCGTTGAAACAATCATTCACAAGGCCGATGTCGCAAACGACGATGAATGCAACCGCCTTGTAGAGAAAACCCTTGAAAAATTCGGCCGCATCGACATCCTCATAAATAACGCGGGAACAACCAAGTTCTGCAACCACAATGATCTGGACGGATTGGACAAAAAAGATTTCCTCGATATCTACGAAGTCAATGTCGCCGGTGCATACCAGATGACCCGGGCAGCCCAAAACGCTCTTCAAAAGGCGCCTGTTGCGCACATTATCAATATGGCATCCATTGCGGGACTTACGGGCGTCGGCAGCTCGATCGCCTATGCCGCTTCAAAAGGGGCTTTGATCACGATGACGCTTTCACTGGCCCGGGTGCTTGGCCCGCAAATTCGTGTAAATGCGGTTTGTCCCGGTTTCGTGGCAGGGGAATGGCTGAAAAAGGGGCTGGGTGAGAAGACTTTCGAGACCATGAAAGCGCATTATGAAAAAATCTCCCCGCTTGGAAAAACCGCCACTCCCGAAACCGTGGCTGAAACGGTAATCGCACTGGTGGGCGGAACGGACTGGACCACCGGTGAAACTATCATTATTGATGGCGGGGCACATCTGCACACGGCGCCCATGAGACGCTAATCGCTCAGGGCAAAGGGGGCTTACGTGAGTGCCTGGGACAGATCTAAGACTCGTTTCGCGTATCCTGGAAACTCGCCCTGTCGGGCTCAGACAGTCCAGGATGCGTGTTCCACGCGCCTTGATCTGTCTCCAGGCCCTCCCGATGTTGCTCCGGGGAACACACCCCCGTATTCGGAAATTGCCATTTTGAGAAAATCAGAAAAAAAAACAGACCAGACCCCAGGCGATCCATTGTTGCTGGGCACTGACTATTGCAGGTTGGCACTGAGCGAAGCAAGGCCCAACAATGGCCATTAATCTGATTAAAATATAATCGGGGGCGATTACAAAAGCCCTTGTTTGATCATCTCCTCTTTTACATCGGATAAACCGAGTCTATCCAGGGTCTGCGGTACCTGGCGACCGGTTTTCACATCCCAGCCTCTTACGTCGTAATATTCGCTTCGCATTTTTTCAAATGCGTCCCGGTCCAGGACATTCCCCTTTACCGAAACCGGTTCCTCGGTGGGGCCCGGAACGATCAGATTCGGGTTCAGCATGTCGTACATGACCGGTTCTTCAAAGTTAAATAATGCCGGCACGTCGTCTTCGGACGGTTGCCACCCTTCCCGGAGCAGGATGGCCCGTTGCAGGTTGAATATCCTTTCCCCATAAGCAGCAAGCCCCTCTTCATCGGTATCGATGCCGGTCACGATTGAAAACAGCCTGTTTTCAAGAGTTGGATCTCCGGTATGATCTTCCGTGTTGAACGAGTCCATGACAGGCCATCCGAAGTCGCACAACCCCAGGCTGTCCTTGACATAGGTTCTGTCCTGAACGTACCGGGTTGCCACGGCTTTTCCTTCAAAGGTGGTCATATCCCAGGCTTTTTCACTTTTCCAGAATTTCACGGCAGCGTTTCGAAAGACCTCCGAAGTGGTTGGTGACAAATGTGGCCAGTTACGATTGAGAAGCCACCTTGCAATCAGGTGGCTGATGTCGTGGAGCTGGGCGATTGGCTGCCGGGGCTCCATTGCATACAAAAGCGCTGACAAACTGTATTCACGCGGGGCATACATCCCGTTCATACCGATCGCATTGGTGAATTCATTGAACTGGCCTTCCGCTTTTTCACCCAGTGCGCGCCCGGCACGCATAATGCCCTCTGCCAGAATATCACCAAAGCCCTGTCGCGTGGCGATCATCCGCAGGAGTTTTTCCGCGAATTCGTACGTACCGATGGTTTCAAATTTCAAGCCCATTTCTTCATTGGAGAGAACCTTTGCATGGTAGCAACCTTCCAGCCATAAAAGCAGGTTCTGGACTTCCATGGTGCAAATGCCGAAATCATTACAAAGCGCTGTGACATTCAAGGCAACATCGACCTGCTGATCCGGCTTTCTGGCCGCATAAGACATATACATCACCATGGCCTGGCATTTCCGGACCACTTCTTTTCCTTCAGAGGTGCGATACAACCCCCGGCCGCATTCCATGGCACACTGAAAGCAGGAGGCCGTCCGGACAAATTCCATCTGTTTTTTCGGCACGGGCATCCTGAGGGTGCCTCGCTTGCTGATTTCAATCAGATTTCTGTTAAATTCAGTCAATTTTTCGCGGTCGGCAACCGCCGGTTTTCCGGTTCCGACAACCGCGATCGCCTTGAGATTTTTCGATCCCATCACAGCCCCGAAACCGCCCGTGGCGCTCCCCTCATGATCCGTTATCACAACCGCGTTCCGGCACAACTTTTCACCGGCCGGACCAGTCGCCACAAAGCGAACATTTTTACCGTATTTTTCCTTCAGATCCGCTTGTACCGCATAGGTTCCCTTACCCCATAAAGCCCCGGCATCCTCTATCGAGATTTCGCTATTATTGACAAGAATATAAACCGGATGATCCGCCCGCCCGGAAACCACAATACCGTCATAACCGGCCTTTTTAAGAAAAGCCGGGAAAAAACCACCAAGATTACCGTAGCAAAACCCTTCGGGGTCCACCATGGGTGATTTGCCCATCACGGTCATCCGGGTCGCCCCCTGCGCACCCGTGGCAACCAGTACGCCGCTCATGAAGATCAGGCGGTTTTCGGGGTCGAACGCGTTGATATCAGGACCTACTTCCTCCCAGTAAATGCGGGTTGCAATTCCCCGCCCCCCGAGAAACCGCCCGGCATAAGACATTGTTTCCACTTCGGAAACAGATGCCCCGCCAAGATCGACGCGCAGTATTTTTCCCGCCCATCCATAGATATTGTTGGTCATGATGGTAGTCCTTGAATTAAATGATGAGATAATAATTGCTTACCCGGAAATAAGATAATTTGTTCAAGTTCGGGAAAGGCGCTAATTATAATCACAGAAATACCGTTTATTTCTGTGATTAAGATTTGGGCCTGACACAGAAGGTGCAAATCAGTTACTTCGAATGGTACTTAAGTCAAATATTACGCAAAGTAAGCCACAACAGTGAAAACTATCGTAAAAGTGCATTTATGTCAAACCGGTATATCGGCAGGATTTGACATACTGGATTGATGATTTTATGATGAGGGTCAAAAAGGATGGTGCCCGTAAAGGTCGCGGCCAGACGGATTGATAAAAAATTCAAGATCAAGGCTTGCACAATGCCGAAGAATCAGCGAACTTGCGTATATTTGTATGTGTACAAGGCGTAAGCCGCAAAATCTGAAGGATTGCGCGTAACGCCGATATTGGACGCTTTACGACGCCATCAAAAAGGAGGCTTTCCCTGAATACAAAGACTGCTCAATACCTTTTCGAAACCGGCATGTACCGCCCACCGAGTGAAGGCGGCAGCAATTCACTTCTGGTGCGGTTCACCCGCAACTGTCCCTGGAATCGATGCGCATTTTGCGCCATGTACAAGAACCGGAAATTTCAGATTCGCAATCTCGATGAAATCAAAGCGGATATTGATGCGATGGCCGCCATACGGGATGAACTCCTGAACCTTTCCCAAAAAAAATGGATCCCCTCACAGGGTATAAGTCAGGGGATCAATCGACGTGCCGCCGTCGAAATCATTAATAAACACCCGGAACTCAACAATCACCCGGGCTTTGTCATGCTGTTCAATTTCCTGACATCCGGGGCCAGAACCGCTTTTCTGCAGGATGGCAACACCGTAATCATGAAAACAGATGATCTTGTGGCAGCACTGATGTATTTACGCCGCACATTCCCCACCATCGAGCGTGTTACAACTTATGCCCGCTCCAAAACAATCGCCAAAAAGAAGCTGTCCGAACTCGAGGCCATACGCGCGGCAGGCCTTGACCGTTTGCATGTGGGACTTGAAACCGGTGATGATGAACTTCTGGCGAAAATCGCCAAGGGGGTTACCGGTCAGGAACACATAAAAGCCGGTCGTAAAGCGGTTGAAGCCGGGTTCCAGCTTTCCGAATACTGGATGCCGGGTCTTGGCGGAAAAGCGTTTTGGGAAAACCATGCGCGCCATACCGCGGATGTATTAAGCGCGATCAACCCCCATTACATTCGCTCCAGGCCATTTCGGCCGATTCCATCGACACCCATGCACCACGAGTTCCAGGCAGGGTCACTTCACCTTCTGGCACCGGAAGGACAACTGCGTGAACTTAAACTGACCATTGAAAACCTCGATGTGACATCGCGGGTCTGTTTCGATCATGCCGGCAATGACTGGCGCGACAATCGCGGCCAGCTCCTTTTTTCCCACAACTACGAAGGGTATCAATTCCCGGGGGAAAAAACAAAAGTTCTGGCCTTGATTGAAAAAGGGCTTCGTGCATAAACCCATGGCAATTGGGGTTAAAATATCCGGAATGTAGACTGCGCGGCCATTCACGTTCAAACAACATAAAAGACGACATTTCAACACGAGGAGCAAAATGGATAAATTTTTTCCCCCGACGGGCGGCGGTAGTCGGTGCCGGCACGCAAAATCTGGGATACTTTGTGCTGAAAAACCTTTTAAACGGCTACAAGGGAGCCATTTTTCCCGTAAACCCGAACTATACCGAAATCGAAGGGGTGAAATGTTTTCCCGCAATAACGGATATTCCAGAAACTGTTGCGCAAGGTTTGACGTGAAATAGCGGGGGGAGATGATATCACTCCCCCCGCATGTCAGTACGATGGTTTTTGACCTTAACGGATTTCATCGATCCTGGTCAGCAGATCGTTCATCAATTCCTCATCGGTCTGCGCGGCAGTGATGATGTCGTTATAAGTTTCCACACTGATGCCGTTTTCTTCAACAGCCTGGGTTATTCTCTCATTTGCCTCCATCTGGATTTCCTGTGCAGCTTCAGGGTCCTCCACTTCTGTGAGTTTTCCATGATATTCTTCCCGGATTTCAATAATGTCCATATACGCATTTGCAGCATTTTCAATCTCTTCATCACTAAAATCAGTACGAATATCCTGCTGCTGTTGCTCCCAGGGATCCTGCTGCTGCTGCTGCTGTTCCTGGGGGCTGTATTCCTGCTGGCCTTCCTGCTGCTGGTCCTGGGTGCCATACCCCTGAGCCATGGCCGGTAGTGCCAGACCAAGAACCAGAAAAAGGGAAAGCAGCGTCATCTTAACGGTTCTAACGTGATTTGAAAAAGTCCGTTTACTCATTAAATCCTCCTGATGTGTGTTTGCGATTAGTGCTTTTCTTCTTGAACAATTTCAAAAATTGCATCCCTTCGGGATAAATTTTTAAATTATCCAAATCCACTATTAACAAAGCATATCTTGTGCCAAGACGGACAGAAAACAACTTCTTTTGCATTACAACACTATGAAATCAATTACTTGCAACAAAACCCCTGCTGCCGCGATTTATAATTTATGGTTGACGGGACAATATTTTTGTATATTTTTAACACATGTATAATATTAACCCGAAAACATCCGCCCGGCTCCTGTTCAATCGGTTGGGTCGAAAAATGAGTCTCAGGGTGGCGCTGATCATCTATGTGCTTGTACCCATGACCGCGGCTTCGATTTTTGTGGGGC
>SLIE01000362.1 GCA_007135795.1 Desulfobacterales bacterium | reverse complement strand
TTTGCTCCTTATGCTTGAGTCCCTGATCTTTCTGTGATGGACCGACTACCCCCCCGGCACAACCGGTGATCACAAAAAACAAAGGAGGCACCAAAAAAGCGGTCATCCATTTTAAATAACAATTCATTTCTCACCCGATGATAAAAAAACCCCTTGCCCGAAATCCGTCGGCGCCGTGCCATTAGACCGTATCCGTTCAAATTCAAATTCTCAAAGCCCTGTTACATACGGTCGTGATTAGACCATAGCAATCTGATTATCCAAGCCCCCTACCCTCATTCAGATGATTCATCTTGTTGGAAATAATAGGAATCAAAGTCTGGAATTTCCTTTTCCAAATATGATTTCATCTTCTTTATGATGTTTTTTTCAAGCTGTCGCACCCGTTCCCTTGATATGGCATATTTATCACCAATTTCCTGAAGCGTGTCCGGTGAATCCGTGAATATCCGTTTTTCAAATATATCGAGTTCGCGCTCATTGAGCTGTTGTTTGAATTCCTCGACCTTGCTTCGAAGCAGGGTCTCCAATTCTTTTCTGGCAACCTTGCTCTCAACAGACTCTTCATCCGAACTGAAAAACGCACCCCTTTCCGTATCGGAATCATCCTTCATGGGTTCATCCAGCGATAAATCCCAACTGTCAAGCCGCTGACCCATGTCCCGTATTTCCTGCTCGGAGACGCCCAGTCTGCTCGACAAGAGTTTGGTTTCCGGCAAAAAGCCTTGCTCGATCAACTTTTGCTTTTCCTTTTTAAGCTTGAAAAAAAGCTTCCGTTGCCCCTGGGTAGTACCGATTTTTACAAGACGCCAATTATCCATAATGAATTTGAGGATATAGGCCTTAATCCAGAAGGCGGCGTAATAAGAGAATTTAACATTCTTATACGGATCGAACTTCTGCACCGCCTGCATCAGACCGATATTCCCTTCCTGAATCAAATCCATCAGGTTTTGCATCCAGGTTCTTTGAAATTCCATGGCGATTTTAACAACCAGCCGGAGATTGGACGCGGCAAGGAGAAAAGCGGCATCTGAATCATCCTCTTCCTGTATGCGACGTCCAAGTTCAATCTCCTCATCCCGGGTAAGGAGTTGATAACGGCTGATCTCACTCAAATATCGCTGCAACGGATCATACGGCACCAGATTGGTCTGGGCTGCAATGGTTACGGCATTTTTGAGTCTTTCGACCACATCGGTCTGCATTGGGCCGGAATCTTCAAGCTCGTCATCATCCCCGACCGCAAGATCGTCTTCCCTGCCATCAGGAAATTCGGCAGCCTTGCCACGATCGTTATCTTTATATTTTTGTTTTTTCGTCATCTCAGTATTTCCAAAAAATTGACTCCCAAAAGTTCCAATGAACCAAATTACAAAATTTCTACTTCTAACATATACTGACTCATTTTATGTGATGTAAACTAAAATTACCATATCCGCATCCGCCAGCAACAGGTCTTGTGCTGAAAATACAGCCCAAAACTATTCATATAATTTTAAATTTCAATAACTTAAAATTTTGACAGGGGCCCAGGCACTTTCAGGACATTAAAAAGATTCCCGAATTGATCAAGTTGCGGTTTTTTCAAATGCAAGCATGAACCAACCCGATATGATCGAAAATGGAACATCTTTATTATAATGGATAACCCACTATATATTTTATATGGACAAAAATTACAATCAATGATAAAAACGCCTTTTAATTTAAGTTCGGTCACTGTCCGTTTCAGGAGCGTTACTGATTGTGACCAGAGCCGCAACCGGAATTAGGCGATATATAGATAAAATATCCAAACATGGCATTATGTGCCGTCTCTTATACCAACATGCGCCTGTAGCTCAGCTGGATAGAGCAACGGACTTCTAATCCGTAGGCCAGGGGTTCGAATCCCTTCAGGCGCGCCAATAACAAAAGAAAGGTTTACAACGAAGGCCGTAAACCCTTCTTTAATGGTTTTCGTCCCGCTCTTTTGTGTCATCCACTGGAAGGAAAAAGTATATGGTTAATGCAAAGATACGGTATTTTATGCCTGGGGGCAATCCGTGGTCCGCGTCGTTAGCGCCAACCCGCGGGCATTACCCGCCAAAGGCTTCCGTCATATCACATTTATTCGCCTGACACTGTTGTAATCTTCCACTATTACCGGCAATGCTCAGACGCAGGGACGCACAAATCCGCTGACAGTGACAAAGATCTCCTTTACGCCTGACCGCGATCGGGTATTCCGTAGATGGCCTGCAGCAGTTCAAATGAAGAAGCTGTTTTGCTGATGAATCCTTCTGCGCCTGCCTGTTGCATGGTCTGCACAATCTGATCATCATCGTACATCGAAAGACTGATCACCCGAATCTCCGGCCATTTTGCTTTAATCTGCCGGGTAGCCTCCACACCATCCATTTCCGGCATAGAGACATCCATTACGACAACATCCGGGTTTAACGCCCGAACCTGTTCAAGCGCCTCCCGTCCATTGGCTGCTTCGCCCACTACCTGCAAACCCGGCTTGCCCTCAAGCATCGCAATGAGCGCCTGGCGCATTACCTGGTGATCATCGGCAAGCAGCACCCGGACATTTCCATTGGTGCCCAAAAGTTTGGGTTCCATTTGCATCGCAGGCTTTTTGAAATCGGTTGATTTCTCGATCCGGAGCGGTTTATCAACCTGGAGCAGACTCAGAGGAACTTTCAACATGAATTGACTTCCGCGTCCCGGAATACTTTCAATCATCAAACTGCCCCCGAAGGTGCGTGCACGTTCCCGCAAGGAAATCAGTCCGAATCCAGCTGTCATTAAAGAAGACTCAAGGATCTTTGGATCAAAGCCATGGCCTTGATCACTGACCGTAACAATCAGGTCTGTATCCGAACAGGCAAGGGCGACACGGGTTTCTTTTACACCGGCATGCTTGACGATATTGAACAGAAGCTCCTGAACGGCGCGAAAAAGAAAAACCTTTAGCGGCGTATCATCCATTGACGCTACTGTACCCGCTTCGAGTTCGACATGCAGTCCGAATTGCTTCTCCATTTGCCGCCCCAGCCATTTCAAACCAGCAATCAGCCCGGAATGATGCAAGACGGGTGGGCTTAATTCCTGCGAGAGACGGCGGGATTTTTCAATCGATTCCTCGAGCAAAGCATCCACCCGCAAAAATATCGGCAACGGCGGGGAATCATCCGACAAGGCATTACAGGCGGCTTGTTGCTGTAATCTAGCCCCTGCCAGCAACTGCTGCAAATCATCATGTAGCAATACGGCTATTCTTTTTCGCTCCCGTTCTTCGGCCTCGACCAATTCCACTGCCAGGACCTGAAGCTGTTTTGCCCGGGTCTCAGCCAGCTCAGTGCGTTCGGCAACCTGCTGCTCAAGCGATTCGCTCCACCGACGGAGCATCTCTTCAGCTCTCTTGCGTTTGGTGATATTCTGGGTTACACCCACAACACGGATGGGTTTGCCGTCAGTTCCGGTAATCGTCATTCCGGCAGAAAAGTACCAGACTTCCCGGTCCGGAGCAGTATCCTTGATGCGATATTCAATTCGAAACTCGCCTCTATCCTCAACAGCCTGGCGCATTGTCTTTTTTACTTCGGGAAGATCTTCCGGGTGAATGCGTTCCCATACTTCAGGTACCGTTTTCGGCATGGGATTATTCGCCACTTGCTTGACATTTTCGGATGGTTTAAATTCATTGCTCTGTAAATCAACTTCCCACCCGTACATATTGGCGGCTTCAGTGGCAAGGCGTAAGCGTTCTTCGGATTCCCTCAACGCTTCCTCGGCCCGCTTCCGATCCGTTATATCCATGTTCGTGCCGATCGAATGCACCGCCCTGCGCCGGGCGTCTTTCTGCTCAAAGTACGATTTACCGGTTGTATTGACCCAGCGTACCTCACCATCAGCCCTGAGAATACGAAAATCAATCACCCCATGTCCTTTCAAGGGGCTCAGGCCATCCTTTACCGTTTTTATCAGCCGGTCCCGGTCTTCAGGATAAACAAATGCCATGAAACTGGGCAAATCGAGAACTTCAGTAGACACACCGAATATCACCTGGCTTCGCTCATCCAGAAAAATCTCATGCGCTTGCGGGTTATACTCCCAGGTGCCCAAATTCGTTGCCTCAAGCGCCATCCGAAGCCGATCATTGTTTTTCTGAAGCCGCTGTTCGGTCTTTTTACGCTCGGTGATATCTCGCATGATCACAAAGGACTGTGTTGGTTCGGTCGACAAAATCACAAAATCGACCTCAACGGGAAATCGTTCTCCGTTCTTGCGAATAGCCGTAAGTTCCCGCGCCTGCACCTGACCGGTTCGCTGGCGCTCTTCCAGTGCAGCAGCCAATCGCGGGTCGTTGGTATCAAGGATGCCTGAACGGCCTGATTTACATAGTTCAGACTCTGAACAACCCAGCATGGCACAGGCCACCGGATTGGCAGATAGTATGGAACCGTCCAGCATTGTGAGCAGAACGGCTACCACGTTATTTTCAAAGAGAACACGGAACTTTTCCTCACTTTTCCTTGTCCACTGACCCTGTTTTGCCTTCGTCAAGTCCTGCTGTTTCCCTGTTTTATTCGTATTGGAATGATTATTTTTGGACATTATCCACCTAAATTCAATGAATCTGATTCCGGCAAAGATCTCTTCAACCGCAGGCCGGCCAGGACTATTAACGAACGCTTTAAAAAACATTTTAACTTACAAATTAAAAAGATACCGAATCATATGGATGTCAAAGCGGCGATGTCAATAGGCGAAAAAAAAGGAATTAGTGCATCCGCTGATGCCGGGATATCATACTTTCAATGTATCCGTAAAAGCTGATTCACCCTGACGGAGGTATTTTTACAAAAAAATAAACCAGATGACTTCCGCCATTTCCAGGCTCTGCAAGGTTCATCATTCAGTTTTTCCCTTTTATCTGGTCGATGATTCCTGCACAGACCTCCTCTTGCGTCAGACCGGTACATTTGATTGTCCTGTCAGCATACTTCGTATAGAGCGCTTGGCGCTCGTGAAACAAATCGGCAAAGTCCTGATCGGGCCGCTTTGCAAGACCCCTTGTGCGGAAGTCATGCACCCTGGATACCAGGGTCGGCAAATCCACATCAAGAAAGATGACAAGGCCTTCTGATTTGAGGTGAGTCATGGCATGATCACTGTAAACAGCACTTCCACCCGTGGCAATGACATGATTTTGGACGGAAAGCCCAAGCAACACATCTTCCTCAATTTTCCGGAGGATAGCATATCCGTCTGTATCAATAATATCCTGCAATGTCCGTTTTTGTAATGTTTGAATCAGTACATCCGTATCCACGAAGGCACGCACTGTCTGCTTTGCCAGAATGACGCCGATGGTGCTCTTGCCCGCACCCGGCATACCTACCAATACAAGATTTGAATGAATCCGGGTCATATGCAAACCGCTTCGCAAAAGTTTGTAAGTGATTTCGGGCTGATCATTCCTCCTTTATCTCATAAATCGTTCCGCCACTGCCATCGGATACCTCATGAATTTGCCAGTGTTTATCCCGTACCACGGTCATGGGACTGACAATTTTGCTATAGGCTTTTTCCATTTCATCCAGATATTGCAATATCACCGCCTTATCAACGGGATTGCTTTCTAGGGCGTCCCGGGCCATTTGCATGTTAATGGCCAGTGTCATCAACGGGGTGTTGATACTATCACTCAGCCCGCCGGCAATTTTTTTTATGGTGTCGAGTTTCTGCAATTCCAGGGTGCGGGTGACATTGTGGGCAATACCCTGAAACGTGGCCATGGCTCCGGGGGTGCTTTTTTCCACTATCGCATTGACGACTACATCTATAACCTGATCGCCGGCCACTTTCCATTTAACCAGCTGTTGCGTCTTTCCCTTTTCCTCCAACTGACGCAGCAAGATTTCACGCTGGAGCGGATTAACATAGAAATCCAAAATATTGAGACGGGACAAATCATTGCTTACGCCCAGGAGTTGCATTCCAGCAGGATTCAAATCAAGAAAATTACCGGCTTTGTCCACCCGGTAGATCATGTCGGTACTGTTTTTAATGATACTGGAGAGTTTGCGACGCTCTTCCCGCAGTTCCAGTTCCTTGATTTTCTGATCGGTGATGTCGACCAGGGTGTGATCGATACGGCGGGGCATACCCCCACCCCGCTCAACAAACTGGGTGTGGCCCATATCCCGGACCCATCTGTTTTGCCGGTCATTTCGAATGATCATGTATTCCATCTCGGCGCTTTCATGCGTTTCAGGAAAACCGTTATAAAACGCCATTACCTGTGAGAGATGATCCGGATGAACAAAATCAAAAAGATGCCGCTCACCGTTCATGATATCCTTGACCGAACATCCCAGCAGAGCCTCGACATACCTGTTGACCATCAGGATATCGTTGGCATCATACGGGGCAAAAGAGATCAGCACGCTTTCGGTGTCATCCAGATGGCCGCGCACGCGCCGATTGTCGCGTTGCAGCTCGACAATGCGATCCTGAAACTCTGTAATATCCGTCATGCTGCAACAAATCCCTGGTGCATCGGCATAAATACCGCGCAAGGTCAAGGAAGAAGCCCGCAGGCGCACCCAGCGCCCTGCGCTGGCAGTCCGTTGCAGTCGAAAATCAATGGTACCGACAGACGCCACTTCAAGCTGGCGCAGGTAATCTGAAACCAACCGGCGATCCGCTTCGGGGACCAGATCAAGAAACTTACACCCGATAATTTCGCCACGGTTTTTCCCGGATATTTCACACAAGGCCGAATTGGCGTAAATCACCCGGCCCTTGGTCAGTACCGCTATCCCTTCGGTCAGAAGAGACAGCACGTTTCGGCAGGCAATGGGATTAGCGGATGGAAATTTATCATCATGATTGTCATTTTTCATAATCCCAATATGCTGAAAGGATAATTTGATGTCAAGCAACATCTCATCTGAAAGCCCTGTTCCCCGGTGTGAAAAAGCCAACCGATGCTTATTTTTATCAAAAATATTCAAAACGATGTTCCGACAAAGGAACATAAGAATCGACATAGGAATAATGATTGACAGCCATGATAAAACTTGGTAAAATATATCACTATAAAAACAAAATCTTATCCTTTCCTTCGCGCCAAAATGGCATCATCTTCTCTTCTCACAAGGCAGGGGGACAGAATACGGTCAACAGGCCACAAACCGCTGATACGGTCGCCTTTTGGTTACAATATGCTTGGAGGTGCGCATGGGAACCAGTAACGACATGGATCATTGTTTACTACTGAGAGTAGGCGTGGTGGCCAAAGGGAGCCGCTGCCTTGCCATCATGCGGATGCTGGAGTCAATCA
>SLIE01000166.1 GCA_007135795.1 Desulfobacterales bacterium | reverse complement strand
TTTTTTTCATCATCCGCGCTTTCAATATCAAGATCGCCTTTTTCCGCGCTTTTGAGTTTTTTATCTTTGAATTCGGTAATGGTTTGAACCACGAACTCATCTACCGGATCGGTCATCAGGAGAACTTCGTAGTTTTTATCTTTAAGCGCTTCGAGGTGCGGGCTGTTCGATATGGCAGATAATGTGTCGCCGGTGATATAATATATATGTTCCTGGTCCGGCTGCATGTCCGCCACGTATTGTTCAAGAGAGCGCCATTTGCCGTCGGACCGGGTGGTTTTGTAGCGAAGAAGTCCGGTGAGCCGATCCTTGTTTTCCCAGTCATTGTAGGCGCCTTCCTTGAGCACCGCACCAAACTGATCAAAGAACTTATTGTAGGTTTCTTCATCCATTTTTTCAAGTTTTTCGATTATCTTCTTTACCAGGTTCTTGCGGATGTTACGGACCAGGGAGTCCTGCTGCAGGAGTTCCCGGCTGATGTTAAGGTTGAGATCCGGTGCGTCCACGATCCCCCTGATAAAACGGAAGTACTCGGGCAACAGTTCCTTGCAGTTGTCCATGATAAAAATCCGGCGGCTGTAGAGCCTGACGCCGTGGGACCGATCCGGACTGAAGAGATCGAAAGGTGCCATGGATGGGATGTATAAGAGGGCCGTGTATTCCGTGGTTCCTTCAAGCTTCACGTGGAGTCTGTCCAGTGGCGGCGTCCAATCATGGCTTGTATGGGAATAAAAGTCGTTGTATTCTTCGTCCGTTATATCGTTTTTATTCCTGGTCCAGATTGCTTTCATGGAATTCAGGGTTTCTTCGCGGATAACTTTTTTTGTTTTTCCTTCGAGCGGCTTTCCGTCCTTGTCCACAAGAAGATTGCCGTTTTCATCGGTTTCGGTCTCTTCCTTTTCAACATCCATGACAATCGGATAGCGGACAAAATCATTGTGCTGCTTGATGATTCTGCGGATAACCCATTGATCTGTAAACTCGTCTTCATCTTGTTCAGCGGGTTTCAATTGGAGGACGACGTCGGTTCCGCGAGTCGGTTTTTCAGTATCTTCAATGCTGAATTCACCCTGGCCGGCAGATTCCCATTTAACAGCCTTTTCATCGAATGCACTGCGTGTGATTACGGTAATTCTGTCTGCCACGATAAATGCACTGTAAAAACCGACACCGAATTGACCGATCATGTCCGCAGAAAGGGTGTTTTCCTTTTTCGATTGCTCAAGTGCCTTTATGAATGCTGCGGTGCCGCTTTTGGCAATGGTGCCCAGATTTTCCATTACCTCTTCGCGGCTCATGCCGATTCCGTTATCCGATATTGTAAGGGTTCGGTTTTCCTTGTCCGGAATCAGCTTGATTTTGAATTCGGTGTTCTCGCCGAGGATTTCGGAGTTGGTTTGCGCTTCGAGATTGAGTTTGTCGATGGCGTCGGATGCGTTGGAAACCAGCTCCCGCAAAAAGATCTCCCGATTTGAATAAAGGGAGTTGATGATTATGTTAAGCAGTTGTTTAACTTCGGTTTGGAACTCGAATGTTTCGATTTGCGGTGCCATGTGCTTGCTCCTGTGTGTTATTTTGACTGATTAATGAAAAATCCGGCCTGACGGCGGGATAAATTTCAACAACCGATTAATGATACTAATTCGACAACTAAGGTTGATGACGTCATAGAAGTCGCGATTATCCGGCTTTGCAAAGAGTTCAAGATCAAGACTTGCGCAATCCTGAAGAATGCAGGGTACTAAGTGTACGCAAAATTCTGGGGAATTTGCGCGCAGTCTCAGGTATTGGATCATTTTACTAAGCCGCCAGCTTTAACAATGTAAAATGGGTTCAATTTCCTGTTTGTCAAGACCCTGGCACAACGAAGACGGTAGGGGCATGTCACGACCATGTCACAAAGATCCTTCGCGATCTCTGATTGGCTGAGGCATTCCATCCGGGTTTCCAGGTTGGAGACCAGGGTCGGCACAAAATCTTTTTTTTGCAGCGTCAATCATAACATGATATCTGTGACTATCCATGCAAGCATTGATTTAGACCGCACGGCATGCCGGTCACATCAGGCAATAATCGTTATTTGATAAAGTTCTTCACCATGCATGGGACTTAATATCGTATACATCGGGATCGATTGATGGCATTTATCGATTTCCCGATTCCGTGACTTTTACGAGTGTATCATGATTGAATTATATGATAATCTATCGCAAAAAGAGGCTGAAACTTGCAGCCTTGTGCTCAACGCATCTTATATTCCGCACCGTGTGAAAAGGCGGAATAACGGGTTTGTGCTGCTTGTCGATGATCATAATCATGATGCCGCACGCTTTGCAATTGAGCAGTATCATATAGAAAACCGGATGGACATTTGTGTGTCGGAAAGCGAAGCTCCAGAGCCGCAACATGGTTATGCCGGTTTATGGATTGCCGTTTTTTTGGGTGTCTTTCATTTTTATCTTCAAAATACCGTGTTTACGCAGGATCTTTGGCAGAATTTTGGTGCCTCTGCTGCCAGGATCAATGACGGGGAGTTGTTTCGGACCATAACCGCACTGATGCTCCATGCGGATTATTCTCATTTGGCGGGCAACATGTTGGGCATGGCCATTTTCGGTACAGCCGTCGCCCAGGTGGCGGGATGGGGCGTGGGGTTTTTATTGATACTGCTGGCAGGAACGTTCGGTAACCTGATAAACGCCATTATGATTCAGGACAATCATTTGTCCATCGGAGCATCAACGGCTGTTTTCGGTGCTGTTGGAATCCTGTCCGCATATCAGTTTGTGCGCAAGCGCAAAAAAGGCGGACATCGCTCCCGGCCCTGGCTTCCGATCCTGGGAGGGATTGCTTTGCTTGGATTTCTGGGAACTGGGGCGCGTGTCGATCTGGGTGCACATTTGTTCGGGTTTCTGGCGGGTCTGATCGTGGGTGTTTTTTTCAGCGTTTACGGAGGGCCGTTACGTGGGGAGCGTGCTCAGTGGGTATGCGCGTGCATTGCTCTGGGGCTTGTCCTGTTTTCCTGGTTGACCGGCTATCTTGGGGCGTGAGCGTTTACAGGGTGTGGCGGGAAGACTTTACAGGCATAGAAACCAGAGATTTGGTTATGTTCAGGGAGAATAATGAAAGATATCGCAGATCTGTTGTTTGAGTCACAGATGTTAAAAAAAATCCCAAGATCCGGGTATCATTTTTTGGGCACAGGTGGTGAATCTGTGGCGGAACACTGTTTTTCAACCACGTTTGTCGCATATGTCATGTCGTCCCTGGAGCCGGATGCTGACCCTTTGCGTCTTATATCCATGTGCCTGGTGCATGATCTGGCGGAAGCGAGGACAGGGGATTTGAACTATGTTCAGAAAAAATATGTAAAAGCCGATGAGGCAAAGGCTATTGCCGATACACTCCGGAAAATTTCTTTCGGAGACGATATCAAGGCATTGATTGATGAATTCAACCGGCAGGAAACCCTGGAGGCGAAACTGGCACATGATGCCGATCAAATATCATTTATACTCGATTTGAAGTCGATTTCAGACATTGGTGGTAACGCACCGGAAAAGTGGCTTCCTTTTGTCCTGGGTCGATTGAAAACTCAGTTGGGAAAAAAACTTGCCGAGGCAATCGCCAATCGCAACTGGGACGATTGGTGGATCGAAGATTATTCGGAAGATGAAAAATGATGGCGTCGTAAAAGGTCGCGTATCGGGACGCGGTTGTCCCGGAGTTATATCCTTGATTTTTCATTGCTGATTTATTACAAATTTATGTTTAGTTTGGAATTAATTCTGAGGTTTGTTCGAAAGATGTTTTCTGCCGTCAACCCGCTCGGGCAAATGTGACTGTTGCTATAAACAATTGCAAGCGCTGCTTGCCGGTCTGCAATTATCATATAAGTTCGACAAAACGGGGTTTTAAGGATGGAGTTGCCGTTATTTGAGTTTGCCCGATGCTTGGGCATGGATCCGGGCATTGTGGCACGATGGATCCGGCAGGGACGTATTCCCGTTAAGCGTAAGGGGGACGTCTGCATTTTTAACGGGGAAATTCTTAAAAAATGGGCGGTCGCGAATAACGTGAAATTTGCCATGCCGGAAGGTGAGCCGACGGCCCTGATCGAGGAAAAGCCTATCGGGCTTTATATGGCAATGAAACGGGGAGGGGTCTATTATGACCTTTCGGGGACGATCGTCAGCGAGGTTCTCCGTGCCGCGGTAAACCGGATGGATGGTCTGGAAACGCAAGCGCTGCGAGATCTGCTATATGAAAAACTGATCGACCGCGAGCAATTGATGTCAACGGGAATCGGCAGGGGCGTGGCTGTGCCGCATCCCCGCACACCGGATCAGAACAAGGATTTCGTCCCCCAGATAGCTACATTTTTTTTAAGCGACCCGGTAGATTTCAATGCAGTGGATAAACAACCGATCCATACTTTATTTATCCTGATCGCTTCTTCGGCGCAGCATCATCTGATGTTGCTTTCCCGGCTCTCTTTTTGTCTGAGAGATGATTCTTTTTTAAAAATGTTGAAAAGCCGGCCGGAACCGGATCCCTTATTGAAATTTGTTGGCGAGATTGAAAGCGGATTGGATTAAACTCTATATCGCGTATCGCGGGAATTGTATATAATCCGGTCGTTAATTTTCCCCGGAAATTGCTGCAGCGTTACATCGGGTCTATAGTTAGTGCCCGAACGAAAACCAGGATTTTTCGTCAAGGTCAAGGACGGCGAAAATTTTAACCGCAGGAATACTGGACGTCTTTTGAGGATTAAAATTTGAACCGGACGCAGAGATTGGCGAAAAAGACGGTTTTCGTTCAGGCACTAGTTAGCACAATAATACATCAGGATTGAATGGCATTCCACGAATCCTGTATAATACAACGATGTATCTATTTTGAATCATTACTCCCACTTTAAAAATTGGATAGACAGGTCCGTAACGCCCTTCTTTGGCGGGGATGACCGGTTGCTGCTGATCAGTTTCGGGGCGTTGGTAGGCATATGTGGCGGTATTGCCGCAGTTGTTCTCAATATGGGTCTTCATGCCATGGAAGATGCCTTTTTCCCGTACCGATTCTTCTGGTGGTCGTTTGTGTTGCCAGGCCTTGGTGCGGCATTGTCATCTCTTTTTCTTGAAAAGGTTATCAAGGAGGGTGCCGGACATGGCGTTCCGGAGGTTGTTTACAGTGTGTCCCGCCACGGAGGAATGCTGCGGGGGCGGTCCATCTTTTCACGTCTCGTTTCCAGCAGCCTGACCATCGGCAGTGGTGGTTCTGCCGGGCCTGAAGCCCCTATTGTCATGAGCGGTTCAGCGATCGGGTCCAATATTGCCAGGTTTTTTTCGTTGAACGAACGCCAGCGCATCGCCCTGGTCGGTTGTGGATCGGCCGGCGCCGTGGCAGGGGTTTTCAACGCACCCATTGCCGGGCTGGTTTTTACGATCGAGGTGATCGTCGGGGAATGGACAGCACTGCATATCGTTCCGGTGGCAGTGGCTTCTGTTGCCGGGGCGCAGGTCAGCCGTTTGCTTCAGGGAAACCAGATTCCCTTCACCCACCTGCATTTCGATGTCGATTTGGCAACCACCATCGCATCAATCGGCCTGGCCGTTATTACCGCGGGTGCATGTGTTTTGTTGACACGGGCATTGCGGTCATCCCATCACATCGCCGGCAAGGTCCCCTTGCCGCTTTGGATTCGAGCCGCTATTGGCGGATTTATCGTTGGGATTATCGGCCTTTTCCTCCCGCAGGTATTGGGGGAGGGATATCATGTCATCCAACGAATGGTGGAGGGATCGTTTACCGGCGGGTTCGCACTGGTTGTGGTTCTGGTGCTGGCAAAGATCCTGGCGACATCTGTCACACTCGGTTGGGGCGGGTCCGGCGGTATTTTTGCACCCTGCCTGGTTGTGGGGAGTTTCTCCGGCCTGATGTATTATCGCGGAATCGATGCGATTTGGCCGGGTCTGTTTCAAGTCCACGAGGGGTGTTTTGCGCTGTTGGGAATGGCAGGTATGATCAGTGGGATTCTTCAGGCCCCGTTGACCGCAATCTTCCTGATTGTTGAAATCACCGGGGGGTATGAAACCATTTTACCCTTGATCCTGGTATCTGTCATTTCAACCACCATCTCTCATGTTTTTGAACCGGCATCCTATTATTTTCGGGACTTGATCGAAAAAGGAGATTACCTGCGCCCGCGAACCGATGCCAAGGTTCTTTCCGATCTTCAAGTTAGCGAGCTGGTGGAAAAAGACTGTGTCAGTGTCCCGAAAAACATGAACCTGGGTGAATTTGTGAGAACAATACAACAGTCACGCAGGAATTATTTTCCGGTAGTCGATGAAAAGACCGGTGACTTTGTCGGGATGATCCATCTTGATGACATCCGGCCCTATTTGTTTGAAACCATGCTTTATGACACCGTGTTTCTGGAGCAGATCATGACAACGAATGTTGAAACCGTGGATATTCACGATGAGCTTTCAGAAGTGCTGGACCGAATGGATGCTTCGGATAGTTACAGCATGCCGGTAGTTTCGGAGAACCGGTTTATCGGTATGGTGTCGAAAGCGACCGTGTTGGATAAGTACAGACGGGAGTTGAGGGTGCAGACGAGTTAGGAAGGAAAAAAAAGAAAGGGCAAAGGAGGAGTCAAGGGCGAGGGGTAGGGCGAAGATCGGGAAGAAGGGCGCAGGGTGAAAAAAGCAGGGGGTTTAAGAAAGGGGTGGGGGGTTATGCAGATGTTTCATGTATTCAGGAATACGCCGTATGGGCGGGAGGCGTTGTTGCACACGGCGTATTTCTGTAAGAAAATGCATATTACGCCGGTTGTTTACATACCGGAATATACCAAGTTTCTTTTGTATCTGGAAAATGATGTGGTACAGGTGGATCTGGATGATTCCTACTTGCGTTTTCCTGGCACGGCCAGGGAACATGTGAATGAAATCATGGCGGAAATGGAGCTCGATTCGCACCGGTTTTTTGTTCCCAAGCAGTTTTCATCGCCATCCCTGCCGGATATGCCTGTCAATTTCAATTTCATGTCTTCCCCTCAAACCATTGCGGATCTTTCGGCAAAAGCAGGTTTCGGATATATCGGCCCCCGGCTGAGAAGAATATTCAAGGCGGCGGTTTTCCCGGTATTGATTCCAGCGCCGGTATTCAAGCCGTTCAAAAGTATCGCCGTGATGTTCGGGGGGAGCATGAACACGGCGAATACCCTGCGTCTTGCGGTGAGACTTCAAAGGTGGTCAGGTATGCCGGTATCGCTTTACACGGCTGAGGAAACACGGCGGGGGAAAAAATATTATGAAAAACAGATGGCTAAAAATGCGCTCACCGGGCTCTTTGCGCAAACGGTCAGCCAGTGGCATATTTTCCCCAAAAAGGATTTTGCGGAGAGCATGTACATGATCCCCCACGACGCCCTGGTTGTCATGGG
>SLIE01000359.1 GCA_007135795.1 Desulfobacterales bacterium | reverse complement strand
ATTCTGGAACCATATGCCAAAGCCGAGTCTGTTCCAGAGTTTCGGCAGGATCGGGTTGGCCTGGGGTGTCTCTCCGCCCATCTTCAGCCCCCCGTAAACAGTCATGGCGGCAACCACAGTCCCGGCCATGACGCCGGTATGAATTCCCTCCCCCGTGGTCCCGCCCTGGACATCTGCATAATCGCTTGCCAAAGCCTCCTGGTAAAGCGTCCAGCTTTTGGCCTCGTCGCCGTTTTTAGCCGCCAGTGCGGCATGAACCACAGAACTGAGCGTGGAGCCATGAGAGGTCCGGGCTTCGTAATAATTGATGTTTTTTTCAAAAAAATCGCTGACCGGTTTATATCCCATGACTTCCAAAAACCGTTTCACTTCGGTTGGCCCCAGGATAAAAAAGGCCATCAGCACATCCGCCTGTTTGGAGACTTTGTATTCATTCGGGGATTTCCCTTCTTTTTTCAAAATACGGTCCATGCGGTGAATGTCGCCATAGGTTCGCCGGTAATAGTCCCAGTCTATTTCATTGAGGGAAAAGTAACCATCGAACTGGGCAATGATGTCATCCTGGATGACGATGTTCAATCGGGTGGCAATGTTTTGCCATGTGTCAATCTCCTGTGCACTGATCCCGATTTTGGCGTGCAGGGCACCCTTGGCCGGGTCGCTGAGCCTGGCGTGTATTTCCCGGGCCGTTACCAGTGCCCAGTGGACCATCAGGTTGGTGTAAGCATTGTCGTTCATGCCGCCGGACTCACTTCCGGGATATTTTTCGTGAAACTCATCCGGTCCCATCACCCCTTCGATGTGATAACGGCCGGTTTCCTGCCGCCACGTGGCCATATCCGCCCAGAACCGGCAGATCTCGAAAAACATTTCCGCCCCAAAGGCTTCCATGAAGGCGATGTCACCCGTGATGTGAAAATACTGCCAGGTATTGAACGCCACCGAAAGGGAGACGTGATACTGGAGGGAGCTGTGATCCGGACCCCACTTGCCGGTGAGGGGGTTCAAGTGCATCACCTGTGTCTCTTCATCTCCGCTGCTGCCGCTTTGCCAGGGAAACATCGCGCCTTTGTACCCCTTGGCGCTCGCAAGGGCCCGGGCCTTGTCGAGCCGGCGATACCGGTACATGAGAATGGCTTTGGCAACATTCGGAAAGTGCAGGTCGTAAAACGGCAGGATAAAGATTTCATCCCAGAAGATATGTCCCCGGTATGCTTCCCCGTGAAGCCCCCGTGCCGGAAACCCGCTGTCTATATTGATATTGTTTGGTGAGGCGGTCACCAGGAGATGATACATGTGGAGCCGCAGAATTTTCTGGCTGAACCGGTCCCCGTCGAGTTTCAAGTCCATTTCAGCCCAGATCTGCTCCCATTTCAAAATGCTGGCCCGCTTGATTGAATCGAAGGAGGGGGCATTGCTTGCAGCAGCTTTTGCGGCATCGGCAGGATCGAGCATTCCCGGGTCCAGGGATGTGTAGACGGCCACTTTTTTTTCAATGCTCAACGTCTGGTTGATTCGCCCGGAAAGGCAGAACCGGACTTCGGCTTTTCGCGCGGAGGTGCCTGGAAACAGCGTTTCGATCGGGGGGGCGCTCACGTTAATCGCGGCTGCCATGGCGATTTCAGTCCCCGACGTGGTGGTTCTGGCTCTCACGAAAAGAAAATCCTCTTTCGCGTCTTGCTGCACGGGTTCGAGGTGCAGTTGGTTTAACTCATTGTACCTTGCCACGCCCTGATTCATGCTCGCCCCGCCCAATGTCAGGGCAATGGTAACTTTTTCCTGGTAGTTCAAGGGGGTGATGTTGTATCGCAACGCACAGATATGAGGATCATCCATGCTCGCCAGGCGCTCGGATACAATTCTGGTTTTTCGCCCTTTACCATCCACCACTACCATCTCCCGGTGCAGAATGCCGGTTTTGAAATCCAGCCGTCGACAGATCGATTCAATCTCGATGGTGTGGATATCCATAAATGGGTCTTCTTCAATATAGAAATTTACCGGCAACCAATTGGGGACATTGACAAAATCTTCATTTTCGATTTCCCGCTCATTGACGACCGATGTAAGCCGGTTGTACACACCGGCGATATAGGTACCGGGATAGTGGATATCGCTGGCCAGGGATTCTTCCATGGCGCCGCGGGTGCCGAGGTAACCGTTTCCCACGGTCAAAAGCGCCTCGCGGGTTTTCTCCTTGCTTTGGTTAAAATCGTGATAGGTGAGACTCCATTGTTCGGTTTCGAGCCCGGTTTCAAACCACTCGTCAAGTTCTTTGATACCGATTTCGTCCAGGTCCCGGACAACAATGTCCGCGCCGTTTTTCAACAGGATTATCGGATCGATCTCCCGGGCCACGCCCAGGACGAGGCCGAAACGACCCTTTTCCCCTGCCTGCACGCCCGACACCGCGTCTTCAACCACTACCGCCCGGTAGTATTCCACCCCCAGGCGGTCGCAGGCCGTGGTAAAAATATCCGGTGCCGGTTTTCCTTTCAACCCCAGTTCCCCGGAGACTTCTCCGTCAATGCGGACATCAAAATGATCCAGCAACCCAACCGCATCGAGAATATTGCGGCAATTTTTGCTCGATGAGGCCACGCCCACCTTCACGTTCTGTTTTTTCAGGGCTTCGACCAGTACCACGCTGCTGGGAAAGACGGTGACCCCTTCGGTTTTCACGAGATGGTTGAAGACTTCATTTTTTCTGTTGCCAAGGCCGTGGATGCTCTCTTCATGAGGAGAGTCGCCCGGATTGCCGTAGGAAAGTTCAATGCCCCGGGAATCCAGGAATGACAGAACCCCATCGATGCGGGGTTTCCCATCCACAAAGGCGTAATAGTCCTGTTCGGTGAAAGGGTTGAACGGTTCATTTTCCCGTTCCGATCGCAACGCCAGGTATTCGTCAAACATCTCCTTCCATGCGCGAACATGGAGGGTGGCGGTGTGGGTGATCACCCCATCGAGATCGAAAATTACAGCGTCAAAAAGTCTGTCAGCCAAGGCATTTTCCATTTCTAAAGAGATTAAAAAAGAAGCGGTTAAGGCGTATTTCTTCTTTGCTTTGACCAAATAATAAGGGGACCATCCTATGGATGCCACCTGAAAGCGTAAAAAACCCGAATCCGAAAATGCTTTGTTTAACCCGCATCAGGTTGTATCATGTTAAAAAAATGACGATCTTTACAAAAAATAGTCAACGGAATGACTTCCTTGGAAGTCCTCTCTACAAAGCTGTCCGGTGGTGACTTTTTATGCATACCTTAACCATATAAGACAGGAAAACCGATGAATGAAGTTTCAGATTTTTTGAAGTTGCGGCCGACGCTGGCCGGGGACGTTGATTTCGTTCTTTCCCTGGAACGGCATCCCGATAACCGTCCGTTTATCCTCCAGTGGTCGCGGGATGAACATCTGTGTTCAATTGAGATCGAAGAGCATGAGCATTATATTATTGAAAGCACGTTAACGGGAGACCGTCTAGGGTATATTATCGTGTACAACCTGGTTGAAAAAGGGTTGGGCGTTTATATCAAGCGAATCGTGGTAGGTGAGAAATCCCGCAGGATCGGACGGAACGCGGTGCGTCTGGTACTTGAACGCGCGTTTCAGGAAATTAATGCGCTGACGGTGTATCTTGCAGTATTGCCGGATAATAAACGAGCACAACGGTCCTATCAGGCCATGGGCTTTACCGGCGCGACCTTGTTACCGCAGGAATATCTCGAACTGGAAAACGCGGTGGGGGGATTTCCGGAAAACAGCCTCCTGATGTATGCCTGGCCACGATCCAGGCGATAATTTACAATATCGTAAAACGTCGTCATAATTGGAAGTATAAATCCCGGAATATCATTGAGGTATACATGAAAAGTCAGCAATTCAAAGAGATGCGTATTAAACGCTCAAGCCTGGGGATAGTCATATCGGCAGGATTGCTGCTCTCCTTGTTCTTCCTTGCCGGGCCAAGGGAGACCCATGGCGATAATTACGCCCTTGCAGTTGAAGGAAGACTTGCAGTGATGCCGGTTATCAAGGGAAGCAAACCAAAGGATGCGGATCAAACCCTGACTTGTCCACTGGGCTTATTCCGTTATGACGAGAGAATGCTTAAAGACGGCGCGGATCAGATTCTGACCGAAATACTTCACGAAATGCTGATTTCAAGAATGGAGGAACGGGTTGTCCCGCTCGCTTTAGTTAAAAAAACGTATGCGGATCTGCAGATCGACCAGGAGGATACCCCGCTTGAAATCGCCCGGAGATTTGGATCCGAGCTGGGTGTGGATTTTGTGATGGTCGGCAATGTGTGGCGCTTCAGGGAGAGGGTTGGCACGTCTTATGCCATACAGCAACCGGCATCGGTTGCTTTCAATCTTTACCTGGTAGAAATGGCGGAAGGAAAAGCAATCTGGCAGACAAGCTTTGTTGAAACCCAGCGATCCTTATCGGAAGATCTTCTGCGTCTTCCAAAATTCTTCAGACGCGGTGCAAAATGGCTGACCGTCGAGGAGTTGGCAAGAGACGGCATAAAAGAGCGGTTAAATACCTTTCCGTTGCAATTGTCCCCGGTTCCTTAGCAGAAGACGTTTGATAACTACTGTCTCGTATAGTAAGGCATTTCACCCACCGTATCATTAGAATGGGGCTTTTAATGACGTCATGGAGACGGATGATCCCTGCCGCACGTGTTTTTCTTCCATTTTTTGGTCAATCAATCTCAGGGTTTCCGATTTTTCAAGGGCCCACTTCGGAGCGAGCAATTCCCGCGGGTGCGGATCGCCGGTAAGGCGCTGAATCACGATATTTGCGGGAAGGCGGCTTAGAAACTCACACACGATATCCACATATTCATCTTTTTCCAAGCACTTGTAACGACCTTCAGCATACCATCCAGCCAGGGTTGTGTTCTTTATCACGTACAAAAGGTGAAGCTTAATACCGTCTATCCCGGTGGTGGCGATTTTTTCGGCGGTTTCGATCATGTGTTTTCGGGTTTCTCCGGGGAGGCCCAGGATTACGTGGGTGCATATGTTGATTTCCCGGTTGGCGGTAATTTCGACGGCTTTTTGAAATGCGCTGAAATCGTGTCCCCTGTTGATTTTTTCTAATGTTGCGTCATGGGCTGATTGAAGACCGTATTCGATCCAGACCAGGTTTGCGTCGGTATAGGATGCCAGAAGGTCGATAATTTCAGGGGTGACGCAGTCGGGGCGGGTGCCGACGCTCAGCCCGACAATACCGGGCACGGCCATGGCTTCAGTGTACATGGCCGCAAGGCGCTCTACCGGCGCGTACGTGTTCGTGTAGGACTGGAAATAGGCAATGAATTTTTTAGCTTTGTACCGGCGGCCCAAGGCCTGCTTTCCGGCTTCCAATTGTGCGGTAATGGAGAGACCCCTGTTGTGGGCGTCGGTACCGGAGCCCTGTGCGTTGCAGTAGATGCAACCCCCCCGGGAGATGGTTCCGTCACGGTTGGGACAGTTCATGCCGGCATCGATGGTAATTTTCTGTACCCGGCAGCCATAGCGGTTTTTTAAATACGTGTTGAAGTCGTAATATCTTTTTTCCGGGTTCATGATATACTTGACCGGTTAATCCGTTGGTTGTATTTTTGAAGGTTATCGTTTTCATGTGCGAAGTCGCGATGAATGAGATAGCTTGTTATTAAAAATCGACGTATCTTGTTTAAGATCCAGCGTTACGGTACAGCAGGTATAAAAAAAAGGCAACGGCCATTGAGTGCGGGTTTAAGAATATGAATCAGAAGAAAAAATATGATGTTATTGTCGTGGGGGCGGGTCATGCCGGGTGCGAGGCGGCCCTTGCCGCGGCAAAGATGGGGTGCATGGTGCTGCTGGTTGCCATCGACCTGGATAAGATTGCCGCCATGCCTTGCAGTCCGTCCATCGGCGGCATGGCAAAAGGACAGCTTGTAAAGGAAATCGATGCCCTGGGCGGGCAAATGGCCATGATGACCGACCGGACAGCGATCCATTTCAGGACGTTGAATACCCGGAAAGGGCCGGCTGTCCAATCTTCCAGAACCCAGAATGACAAAATCCGGTATCACATCGCCATGAAAGCCGTGATCGAAAGTACGCCGAATTTGGACGTCAAGCAGGCAATGATCGAGCGTCTGGTGGTTTCGGGAAACGGGGTGGAAGGGGTTGTCGATCAAACCGGGTTCGAGTACCATGGCAAGGCGGTGATTCTGGCAACCGGCACGTTTATGACCGGCCGGGTCCACATCGGGCATGTCTCTTTCGGTGCAGGTCGGGCCGGAGAATTTTCCTCGGAGGGTTTACCGGGTAATCTGAAGGCACTGGGGCTTGAAACCGGCCGTATGAAAACTGGCACCCCGCCACGGCTCCACAGGGATTCCATTGATTTCTCGAAGCTTATGCCCCAGCCGGGGGATGATCCCCCCCGGCCGTTTTCCTTTTTTTCGGAAGGGTTTGTTCTCCCCCAGGTTCCCAGTTATATGGGCAAGGCCAACCGTGAAACCATCCGGATCGTGTCGGAGAACCTTGCGTATTCGTCACTTTATGGCGGTTTTATATCCGGGGTTTCTGCCCGCTACTGTCCGTCGTTTGAGGACAAGGTGGTCAAGTTTCCCGAGCGGGAAAGCCACCAGGTGATACTTGAGCCCGAAGGGCTCGACACAAAGGAAATTTATATAAGCGGTCTTGGAAACAGCCTCCCCCTGGAAGTTCAAAATGCCATGGTCCGGTCGATAGAAGGGCTTGAAGAAGCGGAGATCATGCGCCCGGGGTATGCCATTGAATATGATTACATTGACCCGGTTCAACTGTTTCCCACCCTTGAGACAAAAAAGGTCAAAGGTCTTTTTCTGGCAGGCCAGATAAACGGAACGTCCGGGTATGAAGAAGCGGCTGCTCAGGGACTTTGGGCCGGAATAAACGCCTCATCCGCCATCAAGGGAGAAAAAGTCTTTTTGCTGGATCGGTCCCAGGCCTACATGGGGGTGATGATCGACGATCTTGTAACCAAAGGGACCACGGAACCGTACCGGATGTTTACGTCACGCGCCGAATACCGGCTCATGTTGCGCGAGGATAATGCGGATTTGCGGTTAACCGAAATCGGATACGGATTGGGCCTGATCAATAGTGAACAGGTGGAGATGGTTAGGGAAAAAAGCAGACAGATTACGATCGAAACGGGGCGGTTAAAAAAAATAATGACAGGCCCGGGTAAGGAGATCAATGAATATCTCTCCCAGAAAGAATCCTCTCCTATAACGACCGGAATTTCATTGGAGCAGCTCCTTAAAAGAAATGAAATCAGCTATGATTTTATCCACCGGTTTTTCCCGCCGGAAACAGCGCTTTCCGACCAGGTTGCGCGGCAGGTGGAAATTGAAATCAAGTATGAAGGGTATATTTTAAAACAGCTCAGAGAAATTGCGAAATTCAAATCGATTGAAGCGACACGGATTCCTTCTGATTTCGATTTCACCCGTGTTCAT
>SLIE01000371.1 GCA_007135795.1 Desulfobacterales bacterium | reverse complement strand
TGGCGACGCCGGCATCGCTGATTATGACCGCGCGTATGGCAGAATCGGAGCCATTACCGATGATACCCAAATGACGCTTTTTACGGCTGAAGGACTTCTCCGGGGCCGCGCCGGTGGGCGGCTTGATGATAAAGACGCCTTGCACGGTATTGTGAGGGGGGCCTACCTGGACTGGTTGCGCACCCAGCAGGGGAGTGGAGAGTCCCGGAGGACTTTGCGGGAGAGGCGTTTTTTGATGCGGTTTCCGGAATTGTTTAACCGCAGGGCGCCGGGAAACAGCTGTCTTTCGGCATTGCAAAATGATCGCAAGGGGACGATCGCCATACCCATCAATAATAGTAAGGGGTGCGGCGGCGTGATGCGGATGGCACCGGTGGGGCTTATGATAAAAAACCCGGAAGACGCCTTTCAAACGGGATGTGAGCTAGCAGCCTTGACGCACGGGCATCCGTCCGGATACCTGGCGGCAGGGGTGCTGGCATCGATGATCAGTGAAATTCGAACCGGATCAGATCTGCCGGACGCGGTTCAGGCCGGTATTGCCATTTTGAAGCAATACCCGAAGCATGAAGAATGTCTCTCAGCAATATATAAGGCTGTAACACTTGCGCAAAAAACAATCCCCGCCCCGGAGATCATTGAACGCATGGGCGGCGGGTGGGTAGCCGAAGAAGCCCTGGCAATATCTGTTTACTGCGCTCTGACAGCCGGGGATAATTTTTCCGCGGGCGTCCTTGCCGCTGTCAATCACAGCGGGGACAGCGACAGTACCGGCGCGATTACCGGAAATATTCTAGGTTGCCACCTGGGCGGGACAGCCATCCCCCCCAAATGGGTTGACCGGCTGGAATTGAATGAACTGATCCAGACGATCGCGGTGGATCTGTTTATCGAATTCAGGGACGACACGGCATGGCGCGCCAGATATCAGGCTTGAGTTGAAAAATAATCTGATTGAACGAGGATCTTGTTTGAAGGCTCTGCCGTGGGACCGCCAGGCTCTTGCCTGGCATTATTGCAGCGAAGCTGCTTGTCTGTTCTGCTACCGCCTTGCTTTTGCTGATAAGCTCTGCCGGGTCAGGATCGGAACTTCCGCATGAATTTTCTGTCAATCCGGTCTTTGATGAAAAAAGCGGTTCTCCCCCCAATGGTCAAGAAACTTTTGTTGATGATGCCATATCCGCCGCCCAGATTGAGTCCGACCAGGTAAGCGCCGCCCGGGTCGAAGGGCTGCATTGGTTTGCGTTCCAGCTTTGCCAGGAGATTGTGGCGGAGTATGGGGTTTTGGCGGACAGGGTATACGCCGACTTTTTTCAGGGGGCGGGGTGTGAACCATATGCAATCCCCGCCGCCGAAGATTTCCGGGTAACGGGGCGTGCGCAGGTACCGATTGACCAGGAGAGCGCCGTCTTTTCCAACGTCCAGGTTCGAATCGGCAAATATCGTCGGGGGATGCACGCCCGTGGCCAGAAAAATGATGTCCTGGGCATATGCTTTACCGTTTTTCAGGCGAATCAGTCTGGTATCGATGGATTGAACGATATTGCCCTGGAAAATCTCCACGCCTCGTTTTTTGAGTCGTGTTTCTGCCAACCGGCGAACCTTTTCAGGCAATGTCTGGAGCAGATGCCCCTGCGTAAAAATCTGTACCCGACACCCCCGACCACCACGTTCCATCCCCGCAGCAAGGGCGTTTCCAGCAATTTCAACGGCTGCCGGACCCCCGCCGCATATGCCGACATTCACTTTTTGTCGTGCGGCCCTGGCAATGATGAACTGCCTGGCGGAAAAAAGATTTTCTATCGGTTTTACGGGAAAGACTCCGGCAGAACCTTTTGTAATGATATTTCGGGGGATCGTGCTGCCAAGATTGCAGCTGAGAACGTCGTAAAAAAGCTTTTCTCCGGATTCAAGGGTTACGGATCGATTTTCGGCTTCTATGGAAACCACCTTGTTTCGTATAAATGTGCCTCCCCGGCGTTCAACCATCTCGCGTACCGGAAAACTAATTTCCTCGCTCTTGTAGATCCCGCCGAGCATACCCGGTCCCATGCTCGAATAAAAGTGCCGCTCACCGGGGCTGATTGCGGTGACTTCGTGACCCCGGGCAATAAGGTCGGGGATGGATTGAATGATGCTTAAATGGGCATGTCCCGTGCCTGCAAGTAAAAGTTTGCCCATCAGAGGCATTTCCACAGGCTGTCCATGAGACCTGCCAGATGTCGGAGATCTGTTCCCTGCTTCCTGCCCATGGAAAAATCCATCATAGTGGTGTCCTTTGAGATGCGATGTTAAGGGGATCTGTATCTGCAACTTTGAAAACTTCAGATTGTTAAAAAATAGGTACGGGTTCGCATGCATGTCAAACGGGAAAAACCTCCTTTTTTAATCCGCTTTTGCAGGAAAGAGTTTTAAAGTCGCACATGTCGTTGAAACAGTTTATGGGCTGAAATTGAAATGTTGAAGATTTTTCGTATGATTTGATCGTTTAGAAAATTCTTGTTATCGGCCCGACGCCATTTATATTTAGTTCAGTGTGGTAAATCGTTACTGCGTGTGTGGATGTATCGCAGGTGAAACACCGGCACTTTTATTTACGCGGAATTAAAGGAGAAAATAATGGCTAATAAATGGGAAGAAGCTCTGAAATGTGCGGTTTCATGCCCACGCTGTCACGCAAAGCTGCGCCCGAGTGAAAAGCGCATTCTATCGGTGTATGATCACAGTGCCATCTGCATGGCATGTAAGGCGGCGGAAGAACAAAGGCCTGATTACCCGGAAAGATCCAGGCAAATGATCGGTCAGTGCCTGGCGGATACGGAAATGAGATGGTCAGACCCGGAGGGTTTCTGTTATCACCATTTTTACGGCTACACCTGTGCATGATTTTTCAAAAACCGTACGCCAGTGACAGGAAGGTTTCCGTATCGGTATTTTCCGTATCTTCCGGGACATCCGTTAAATGCCGGATCATGAATGAAAGTCTCAGGGAAAGGTTGTCGGTGAGTGTTACCCTGAAGGAACTGAGAGACCGAATGATCGTGAATTCATCCCCTGAATCGACGGTCAGTTCTTCCTCGAATGCTATGGTTGGGGTAAACCGGTGCAGAAAAAGCGTCCCCATATGCAATATGGGCTCTTCTTCGCTTGAGCGCCCTTCTTCCCTGAAGTTGCTGTACCTGAAACCCGGGCCTATTTCAGCGGACCATTCCGTTCGGTCCGTATCGATGATCCGCCGGTTGTAACCGGTGCTGAGTGTTACCTGGTAATTGTAACCGGAGAAGCGGTCGTTTTCATAAAGGGCAAGTCCGTAGATGGCGTTTCGCTCATCGAGTCTGTAATTTGTCCGGCCGGATACAAGAAACCGCTGGGCTGTTGTGCCTTCATCGGTTTCATGGCTGTATTTGGTTTCATATTGAAGCCGGTGAAGCCATTGCGGTGTCTCACGGGCTCCTTCCAATCTGGCATTCAGTGTCCGGGATTCGGTATTGCCGGTACTCATCATGTAGCCCAGTTCGACATTTCCCTGCCAGGGTAGAGCCTGGGATTCGGAGGGAACAACAAAACCCGAAAGTAACAGCACCAATATTGCGCAAGCCCCGGTGATCGAAGTTGATAACGGGTTCATAATGGATTCCTTTCATCGGTCTTTGGTTCTTCAGGGGAATTTTCACCGTTTGCCATCCAGGTGGATTTATTCCTTTTGGCCGGTGAAGAGCGTGCAGATTCCAAATGTCAGGGGTTTCCAGGTAATCTCGCTGAATCCCGCACGTTGCATTAATGCGGCAAAGCCGCTTGGCGCGGGGAAGTTCAGGACCGAATCGGGCAGATACTGGTATGCATCCGGGTTTTTGGAAAAAAATCCGCCGATTCCCGGTAGTATTTTTTGAAAATACATGAGGTAAAGCGCCCGGAGCATCCCCCGGGAAGGGGTGTTGAGCTCCAGCACGGCCAGTTTCCCGCCGGGTTTCAGCACGTGCAGGAAGTTTTCAATCGCTTTTTTTCGATCCGCGACATTGCGTATGCCAAAGGCAATTGTGACAGCATCCATCTGGTTCGATGGAAAGGGAAGATGCAGTGCATCTCCCGCAAGGAGGCCGGTTTGGGAAAAATATTCGGACTGGCGGGTCTTTTCCCCGGCCACATGGAGCATCTTTTTGGAAAAATCAATGCCGTATGCAACGGCATCCGGTTTCTGACGCAGTATCTCGATCATGACATCCCCGGTCCCGCAAGCCACATCGAGCACCATGGCTTTCTTTGGAAGATCGAGTGCTTGTATCATTTCGCGCCGCCAGTACACGTCTCGCCGGAGGCTTAAAAGCCGGTTCAGAAAATCGTAGTTCGGCGCAATGGCATCGAACATGGAACTGATGGATTCAGGTTTCATTTTGATCGTTGACATTTATTTAATATGCATTATCGTAAGTTGATTGAATTCTGCTTGCCCAATTCGATATATAATAGCATAATGCCGCCGGGTTCTGAAAGCATTTCATTCAATACCCTTCGGCAGGCCGCTTGAAAATGGAGCCTAAACAACATAAGAATCCGGTTGTAAAAGATAAATTTTATCCGGCATGCCTGGATTGAATTTTAGCGAAAACAGCGGCTGCGGTTTTTACGGTATTTAATAAAATCAAACAATTTGGACTTGGCAGCAATTAAGATATGACTGAAAAAAGAGATTATTACGAAATTCTTGGTGTTGATCGGGGTGCGGATGCCGCCCAGTTAAAGGCACAATACAGAAAAGTTGCCCTGAAATATCATCCGGACAGGAACCCCGGGGATAAGGAAGCGGAAGACAAGTTCAAGGAAGCTTCAGAAGCTTACGAAGTTTTATCCAACCCTGAAAAAAGACAAGTCTATGACCAGTTGGGCCATCGCGGCGTGGAAGGGATGCGCAATGGTCATTCCGGCGGGTTTCGTGATTTCGATGATATTTTTTCAAGTTTCGGTGATATCTTCGAGGATTTTTTCGGGTTCCGGAACAGCCGCCAGGGAGGCCGAAGCCGTGCGCGCAGGGGAGCGGATCTTCGCTACGACATGACCATAGAGTTTATGGACGCCGCATTTGGCAAGGAAACGGAAATCGAGCTGGAAAAGCTGGAGACCTGTGGAACCTGCAAGGGAACCGGTGCCAAACCGGGTACCGAGCCCGAAATTTGCAGCCTTTGCAACGGTACGGGTCAGCATGTCAGAACCCAGGGCTTTTTTTCCGTGAAAAGCGCATGTTCCCGGTGTGGTGGTCAGGGGCGGGTCATCAAGGAAGTCTGTCCCCAGTGTCGTGGCCGGCAGCAGGTGGTCACCCGGAAAAAAGTGGATATTAAAATTCCCGCAGGGGTCGATAACGGGCAGAAATTGCGCCTGACCGGTGAAGGAGAACCTGGCGCAGGCGGTGGTCCTCCAGGCGATCTCTACGTTTTTCTGCATGTTAAACCACATGATTTTTTCGAGCGCAGAAACACGGATGTTGTTTGCAAAATCGAATTGTCATTTATCCAGGCAGCACTGGGTGACGAGGTAACGGTACCTACCCTTAAAGGAGAGGAAACCATTACCATAGAGCCGGGGGCACAACCCGGAGATACCGTCCGGATTCCGGACAAGGGGATCGTGTCTCTTGGAAACGGCCTTCCCGGGGATCAGATCGTGGAGCTGGTATTAAAAACCCCCAAACATCTGAGTAAACGTCAGGAAGAATTGTTGAGAGAATTTTCTCAACTCGAGTCTGAAAAATTCACATCCAAGATCAAACGGATTTTCAAGGTTGGTTCCAGGAAAGCCGCAAAGTAATTAAAAGGAAATTCAATGTACGAACTCAGGGTACAGACCCGTTTTGCCGCGGCACATCAATTGAAGATGGTAACGGAAAAATGCGAAAACCTTCACGGACACAACTGGAAAGTTGAGCTTTACGTTGCAGGGGAAGAATTGACATCAGGGGTTGTGGTCGATTTCGGGATCGTCAAGACGCATCTCAATGAAATTATCGATACGCTGGATCATAAATTTTTAAATGAATTACCGGCATTTCAAAATGCAAACCCGTCATCCGAACAGATCGCAAAATATATTGCCGATGAATTTAAAAAGAGCATCGGTGAAAATGCAGGATATCGTGTTTCCCGGGTAGCCGTGTGGGAATCCGATGATGCCTGCGCTACATATGTGCCATAACCGAATGCAGTCATTACGTACAGACAAGCCTGTATGAAATTTTTTTCCAGGCTTGTCAGACGCGGAAATCTTAAGGGGGGCAGAAGGTTTTTCGTTTATTGGTGTAAATTCTGTCTGTTTTTCGGTTCCAGATCGTTCTCGCGATATTTCACATCAACATCTGCACGGTTCTGTTTCCTGAGTTCCGTATTTTAATGGGTGTCCTGAACGATCCATACACGGGCTTGGCAATACTTCATTGTCTTATTTTACAATACCCTTATAGCATTCCAGCAATTCATCACGGGTGATGAGGGCCGTGACTTTTTCCACATACTTCCGAATCTTCTCCATGCCGCCTTCCTGGCGATCAACGAGTGTAACGACGGATTGGATTTCAAGCCCTTCCGAGCGCGCCCGTTCTATCGCCTTGATGGTGGACCCTCCGGTTGTTACGACGTCTTCAATAATCGACACCCGCTCCCCCTTTGCAAGATCGCCTTCTATCCACTTGACGATTCCATGATCCTTCTGCACCTTGCGGATTGAAAAGGCTTTCATCGGCCTTGATTTGATTTCAGAGACAAAAGAGGTTGCCACCGCCATGGGGTCGGCACCGAAAGTCAAGCCACCGACAGCGTCGATGCGTTCGTCTTTAATGGCCTCGAAAATCAGGTGGCCGACAAGATATATGCCCCGGGGACTCAGGGTGACAGGTTTGCAGTTGACATAAAATCGGCTCATGGTTCCGGATACCAGTTTGAAAACCGGTTCCTCACTGTATTTGAATGATTTTTCGCATAACAGGTGGATCAATTCGCTTTTCATCTTTTCCATGTTGTATGCCTTTTCGGGTGCTTTTGCAGGGATCTCTGCGACAGTATAAGAAATTGTTGATTTTATAGTAAAGATTTGAGTAAAATAACCCCCACTGAAGAGGAAGAAGCCGTTTTCTTTCAGCGCCAGTGGGGGCGCGCGAGAAAAACCGGAGACGGCACTCCCCGCACGATTCTTTTTAGCAGATATCAGGTGCATCGCGTAGCGTCAATATAAACCGGCCCGGAGTTGATTTTCATGAAGAAAATGCTGTTTGATCCCGATAAGACAATCATACGCCTCTACGAGGTCAGCAAATATTTCGGGGAAACCGAAGCACTGATCGATATCACATTTGATATATGTCGCAATGAGTTTTTTTTTATCAGTGGTCCCTCCGGCGCCGGAAAATCAACATTGATGAAACTGTTGTACCTGGGAGAGCATATGAGTGGCGGTTATGCCATTGTCGACGGGATGAACCTGACCCGGATCAGGCGCAACCAGGTGCCGATGCTGCGACGTCGACTGGGGATCAT
>SLIE01000269.1 GCA_007135795.1 Desulfobacterales bacterium | reverse complement strand
GGACGACTCGCAAAATACCAACCGCATTTTACTTTTGATGATTTTTTTGCACAACGCCTTTTAGCATATATTTTAGTTTTATTAAAGATGATGGCGTCGTTAAAAGTCGCTTTATAAAATTTGCGTGTTACTGTTATTATTGATACTATGTGGTACCTTAAAACAGCTTTATGGAGAAGCGCATCATCCCTGTCTCTTCGGACAGCTGTTATTGATTAAATTTTAGACGAATAGTGCGAAGTGATTCTAAATTTTTTACCATTTTAAAACGCAGGAAAAAAAATGTCATCTCAATGGTTTGAATTTTTGAAAAATGATTTTGCTCAGGGATTTCCGGCGTTTTGTGGTTTTGAAGTTCTATATGCCGATTATGGTATATTTGAAACCTGTTTGAAGGTCCGTAGTGATCACCGGCAGCAGGATGGATTCGTTCATGCGGGGGTGATGGCCACAATGGCAGACCATACATCAGGATATGCCTCCTATACGACCGTATCGGAAAAATTTCGTATTCTGACAATAGAATTTAAAATCAACTATTTCAAACCCGCAACGGGGTCTATCATCATCTGTCGATCAAAAGTGATAAACAATGGGAAAAAAATCAAAGTGGCTGAATCTGAAATCTTTTCTGTCTCGGGGCAGATCGAAAAAACGGTCGCCAAAGGTATGTTTACTCAAATAGCCGTCACTGCAAAAGATTTAAAAAGTGCTTCATAAACCAGAACTTTTCGTCAAGATCAATGAGAGCGAAAATTGTAACCGCAGGAATACGAGACATTTCGCAGCTCAACCGGTGGGCCGGTACTACAAGCTATCTCAAAAAAAGATCACGCCCGCTGGCAAGGCGTGAGGCGATGAAAAAGCGGAGCATATACGTATATGTGAGCATTTTGAATGCGCCTCACAACGTCGCCAGAGGGTGTTAGATTATTTTGAGATAGCTTGTAATCCGATTTGCCCATCTCCTTGTCCGTTCCCCACCGTAACCCTTTGAAGTGATTTGAATCTTTTGGGGGCATCAGGGTACGAATGTCCAAGATTAATCCCCTGTGACTTTTTCCCTGGCCCCTTCATGTGAAATGCCTGGCGCTGGTGTCCCGTTAAAAACCAAAAGCCACTAAAAATCAAAAGCCGTCCAAAACACGTGATAATTGTAAAACTCCTATACAAGTCAGCACACCTTTACGCATCTCTAAATTAATGTTCCCCTCCAAATGAGGGTTTTCCCCCATTGAATACCGACTGCAAACCATAGCATGATACTCAGATACTCCCTTCGGTTTTTTCGGATAATGAGGGGAGACCATATCATTCAAGTACAATTAACCATTTGTAAACAAAGGAGGAAATCATGCATCCAATCGGAAACAGGATATTTAAGGTTTTTGCAATGGTGGTCATTGCATTGGCCGGCATCAGTGTTACCGTTCAGGCCGCTTCTCACGAGGAGGCCAGTAATGATCTTGACGGCAAACATGTGGCGTTTCTCGTATGCGAAGGCTTTCACGACGGCGAGACCTACATGCCGATGGCCTACCTGGTCAATCGGGGTGCGAAAGTAACAGTAATCGGAATTGAACCCGGGGAAGTCACAGCTTACAACAGTGACATAACGGCTGTCGTTCAAAAATCGGTAACCGATGTAAGCGTGGATGATTTCGACGCAATCGTCATTCCGGGCGGTGAATCTCCGGCTAACTTGCGCGAGAATGAAGATGTGGTCGACTTTACCCGGGAGTTTTTCGAATCCGGCAAGCCAACCGCAGCGATCTGCCACGGCCCGCAGGTACTAATAACCGCAGGCGTGCTCGAGGGACGTCAAGCAACGGGGTTCGGGGAGATTTCCGATGAATTGGAGGACGCCGGTGTTAATTACCAGGACGTTGAGGTCCTGGAGGACGACAATCTTATTACCTCTCGCAATCCGGATGATATAGCGATCTTTTCCGAAACCATCGCAGAGGCACTGATGGAATAGCAAAACAGTAAAACTGATCTGAGAGTTCAGCCAGCAAAGAAACTACAATGGCTGCTGTATAACTCAACGATCGATGGCATCGTCAAAATTGTTCCTGGCAGAAACCGGCCAGGTGCGGCAAGGCAATTGATGCCAGGATTATCCCGCAACTGGCCGATATCCTAAACCTGGAATCCAAAACCTGCGATACATCTTTACACGGTCAAGGCAATCCTTTTATCACATGCTATTTTACCGTGAAATTCAGCGGCATCAGATATAAATGTCAATCCCCACCAGTCAGTCGAGCGAATTGGATTCACTGGTTGCCAATGTTTATTCAGTGCGATTGGTGATTTCAATCAGATGGTAACCGAACTGCGTCTTGACTGGCCCCAGGACCTTGCCGACTTCTCCGGAGAAGACCACGTCGTCAAATTCCTTAACCATCTGGCCGGGGCCAAACTCACCCAGGGCCCCACCTTTTTGTCCGGAAGGGCATTTGGAATGTTGTTTCGCGACCTCAGCAAAATCCTCACCGCCTTCAATCCTGTTTTTCAAGGTGTTGCCTTCTTCTTCTGTTGACACCAGAATGTGCCGTGCACTTGCTTTTGCCATGATATGTTTCCTTTTATGGTTTATATTGTTGTATTGTTCGAATTTTGATGGCGCCGTTAAAGTCACAGCCAGCCCTCGACGATTGAATAGCATACCCGGTTGTGAAAGTAAATCCGATCCATTATCAGAGCGTTAAAAAGCCTCGTGAACACAACTGACCCAAGACAAGATCTATGAGCGCCGGGACCATTTTTTGATTGACATACTACAAACAATATTTCTAAATTTGTAGAAACGAATAAAAAAATTCGCATAGATCCCGACAAGTCCGGCCAGAATCAATTTTTTAAAAGGTCTGTTAAAATTCTGAAAGGAATAGAATGTCCCGACTTTTAGAAAAGATGTATATAGTTTCACTTGGAAACACCCCGATCCCATTTAAAGTCTTTTTTCCGAACGGCACATGCTATAGCCAAGGGACCGGACCACCTGCATTTACCATCTCCTACCGGAAAAAGTCCGCGGTACTGAACACCATGTTGTTTCATGGCTGGGGCTTGCTGGAATCGTATATCCGGGGAAGCGTCGATATCGGCGGCGACCTTAAATCCCTGATCCGGGCGCTGGTCGATAATCAGCCGCCTCTGGACCAATACGCCAGGCAGCCCAATATTCCCCATCCCCTGATCCGGATTCGCAATTTCTGGCACGAAGTTGTATTCGGAAACCGGCGTAGCAACCAGGGCGTTAAAAATGCCCTTGCCCATTACAATCGTGGGTCGGATATTTTCTGGCAATATTTGGATCCGACCATGACCTATACCTGCGCCTACTGGAAAAATGGAACCCGCACTCTCAAAGAAGCCCAGGAAAACAAGCTCGACCATGTATGCCGCAAACTGCGGCTCAAGCCGGGTGAAAGCCTGATCGACGTGGGCGGCGGATGGGGGTCATTGCTCTTTCACGCGGCAAAACATTACGGCGTTACCGGGACCAACCTGAGCCCGACAATTGATCAGAACCGCTGGCTGCTGGAAAAAGCTGAGAAAGAGGGCATACAGGACAAAATTTTCGTCCAGGAGAAGGACTTTCGCCAGGTGGAAGGGACTTTTGACAAGTATGCGTCTTTGGGGGTTTACGAGCATGCCGGCAAAAAACAGCTCAATGCATGGGTCAGTGCAATGTCAAGATGCTTAAAACCGGGCGGTATAGGGGTTTTGCATTTTATTGCCCATGACAGCCCGATGGAAACCGACTTTTTCATTCGAAAACACATCTTCCCGGGCGGATACATCCCGGGGCTTTCCGAAACCATCGATCTTATGGCCTTCCATGGGCTGGAAATCCTCGACATTGAAAACCTGCGCCGCCATTATGCCCTGACCCTGGATCAATGGGCGCTCTCCTTTGACGAAAACTGGGAGAAGATCCACAACTATAACCCGGTGCTCTTTGATGAATCGTTCCGGCGCACATGGCGGGCTTATCTCTATTTCTGTGCCGAGTTTTTCCGGGTTAAAAATTCGGTATTACGTCTCTACCAGATAACCTTTTCCAAGGGGCTCGCAACGGATTACCCCATGGACAGGGGTTTTCTCTATAAAGATGCCTAAGAATCACTGCTTGCGCCGGATCGTCCCGGGGTTTTCAGGTTCAGGCTTGTCATGCCATGTCAGGTGCTTGCGATAATACAGACGCATGGCCTCGAAAATAATACGGGGCATGGTCAGATGCGGCATAAACGGGTGTCGCAGAATCGTCCGGACATGACTGGCGCGCGTTAACTCACGCCCTTTTCCCCACAGTCTTGCCTCAAATACTGTTTTACCATCCCGGATCAGGTTGATTTGAACATCGATGGTATTACTGGAAAGAGAAGGAACTGAGCAGAAAAACTCGTAGTCCCCGGACATGTCATTAAACGGTGAAACATGAAAGGCCTTGGGGGCAACATATCGCCGCTTATCCGGCAAAGATCCAGCGGGGTCTGCATCCGGTACATAGATGTGCCGCTCTCCATATGTGTTGCTGACTTCCACCACCACCTGGATCACATTGCCGGTTTGGTCAAAGCAGTAATGAAAGCAGACCGGGTTAAACACGTAATTCAAGTATCGTGCACTGGTGATCAGGATTACCGATGCAACCCGGGACCGCACGGCTTCGGGCAGAAATTTGAGAAGCTTGTCCCGAATACTGCCCGGGCGCTCGTCGAGATAATCGATGTCATGAACCGCGGTCGGTCGTTTCCGGTTGTACCCGAAAAACGGGAGTCGCCGGTCAAGATCGGCAAGTTCGTCAAGGTCCAGGCCGTATACGTAAACCGGATACCGAAACTTGTGATATACAGGAAAATGCCTTATATGTTCGACAAAACCGTTGTACACCTTTGATTTCATAAGATTGCCCCGAAGTCCCTTCCCACTGCCGCGGCTGACATCACCGCGTCTTCGTGAAACCCATAACGGAAGTAACTCCCGCAAAACCAGGTATTGTTCACGCCATTTAGCGACGACAGATCCGGCTGGGTGGCAACCGCTCTTTTGCTGAACATCGGATGGGTGTAGTGAAGATCCGCGATCATCAAGTTCTGATCGATCCCCTCCGGGTTTAAGGTAACGCAGTAGGGGTACGGTGATGACAGCTGCTGAAGCAAATTCATGTAATAGGTCAGGGTGGCGGCAGACTGCAACCCGCCTTGCGCCTCTCGCGTATAATTCCATGCGCCCCGTGCCTTGACAAGGGGGTGAAGACAGGAGTCATCCCGATGTAAAACAACCCGGTTGCCGGAGTAGCCCCAAGGGGACAAAAGCCGTTGCTCCGCATCAGTCGGATCATCGAGCATGGCCAACGCCTCGTCTGCATGGGCGGCAATGATCACCTTGTCATACACGGCCTCCCCGTCACCGGTCCACAAGCGCACGCGTCCGCTTTCACGGGCAATCTTCATCACCGGCTGCCGGTTATACACGTTTCCCGGAAACTGCTTTAAAAACGCCTTTACATATTCGTGGCTCCCCCCCTTGATCGTATACCACTGTGGCTGTTGGGTCAGGGAAAGGAGTCCATGGTTTTCAAAAAACCGCGCAAACGTGTCCGCCGGAAAGTAGAGCATGTCGCGCTCTGCGGTCGACCATATGGCTGAGACCATCGGCAGGATATAAAGCTCCGTAAATGAACCAGAGAAACCGGCTTTTTTCAGATACCCCCCCAGTGTGAGGCCTTGCAGACGGTTTTTATTCAACATTTGCCGGGTAAGTCGATTAAAACGGTAGATCTCGAAAAGCAGGCGCCAGAACATCGGCCGCAAAAGGTTTTTCCGGTCGGCAAACGGTATGGTGGTGTTGTATGTAAAATCCTTGTGGGGATCCCAGTAGGAAAACGACATGGGACTGGTTTTGCCGGGGACCTCAAGGCGCGTTATAAATTTTATGAAATTGGAGTAGGTACGATCATTGTAAACAATAAAACCCGTGTCCACCCAGGCTTCCCTGCCGTTTCCCTCATCCACGCGCAGGGTGTGGGTGTGGCCGCCCACGTAATCGTTTTTTTCATAAAGGCTCACCCGGTGACGGTCCTGCAGCAAGTATGCCGCCACAATGCCGGCTACCCCGCCGCCCACCACCGCGATATCCAGGTTGCTTTCAAGGCTGCTTTTTTTTATCATTATGCTCCTTGCGCTTCGATTTGGGTAACCAGGGGATAAACGCGCTTGTCCGTTCGATATATGCCTGGTACTCGGGATTATCGGAAAATTCGGTTTGCTCCATCAGTGACACGCCGGTCAGCCGCAGCAGCGTATATGTTATCAGCAGCGGGCTAATTACGGTTAAAATTCCCCATGGGACAGACAGCACGATCACAAATATGCCCCACCAGACAAGCGATTCGCCAAAATAATTCGGATGCCGGCTGTAGCGCCAGAGCCCACGGTCCATGACCCGGCCTTTGTTTGCAGGATCGGACAGAAACGCCCGCAACTGATAGTCGGCAACGGTTTCAGTGGTAAAACCGGCAATCCATATCAAAGCCCCTGCCGCATCCAGCCATGTTAAATGCGCCGGATATTCGGGGATCTGGCCCCACTGCAGGCCAAGGGCGATGACCCACAAAAAAAGTGCCTGGACTAGAAAAACCCTGTAAAGGCTCACGATCCAGAATCGCTCCCCGTATTCTTTTCGCCACGCAGCGTAGCGCGGGTCTTCGCCTTTGCCCCGGCTGCGGGTGCTGATGTGAATGAACAGGCGCACCCCCCAGGTCGTGGCAAGCAATAGCAGCAGCAATTGGCGCCAGAAGTAACCGTCCGCCTGGAAAAACGTCAGCCAGACAATCAGCACGAACCCGAGCCCCCAGAAACTGTCGGCAATGGCGGCGTTTTTCCGGATCAGGCTGATGATCCACCCGGCGCACATGAATAGCAATACGGCCAGGAGGTTTACGCCGAACAAAAAAAGCGTTTCCATGATAAAGCACCTCATATTAGCTATGATTCCGCCCGGCAAGAACCCGGCCGGGAACCAGGGGATCGGTTATTGACTGGCCCGCGGCCCGCGCTTCGATACCCGCGCGGATGCGACGATGCATATCCCCGCTGATAGGGTAGGCGAGCGCAATGACAATGGCCACTGCATTGCAAAACGACGGTACCAAGGCATAAAAAACCCGCAGGGTTAACACCACAGGTTCTGGCTGGGCCACACCCGGCTGGTAACCTGCCAGACCAACCATGGCCAGGCCGGTCCCGACCCCGACGGCGGCGGCAAGTTTTCTGGAAATCGACCAGAGCCCGATATACAATCCTTCGCGCCTGTCTCCGTCGACGAGTTCATCGTAATCAATCACGTCGGCCTGCATGGCAGACGGAATGGCCAGGGTGGCGCCAAAACCGATGCCGGATAAAACAACCAGGATACCGTACATCACCTCATCGCCGGGGCCCAGAAAAAACACCCAGAAAAATGCCCCTGTATTGATTGCCATCGATGCTATCCATGCATTTTTTTTACCTGT
>SLIE01000060.1 GCA_007135795.1 Desulfobacterales bacterium | reverse complement strand
TTATCACATTTGCCGTAGCCTTAACCCTGCTGATCAATGCCCCCGTTGCGAAAGCTGCACAAGATATTCTTTTCGGAGGTGCTTCCATTACCGGGGTTTACTATCAGGTAGCGCTGCAAATCAGCAGTTTGATGAACAGAAACCAGGGTGATAATTACAATTATGTGGGACGTCCCACCGGTGGGTCGGTATTCAATATCAATGCCATTGAAAGAGGGGCTTTTGACTTTGGCGTCGCCCAGTCGGATCGCAACTACCAAGCGTTTAATGGTGAAGCGGACTGGGAAGGCAAACCGGTTGAAGATTTGCGCAGCGTGTTCAGCATGCATCCGGAAACGGTAATGCTGGTCACCCGGAAAGACAGTGGCATCGAAAAAGTTGAAGACATCAAGGGGAAGAGAATCAATATCGGCAACCCCGGTTCCGGCCAACGGCACAACGCGGAAGATGTGCTGCGCATTTATGGCATTGACCAAAACAGGGATATCCGGGCCGAGGGCCTGCAGCAACACGAAGCGTCCCGGGCACTGGTTGATCACAAGATTGACGCATTCTTCTACACCGTCGGGAATCCAAGCGCAGCCATAGAGGAACCCGCCACATCGGTCAATATCCGTATGATTCCCTTGAACCATGACGGCATCAAGCAGCTGGTCGAAGATAACCCGTATTATATCATGACCAGCATCCCCGCCGGCACCTACAGAGGCGTGGACTATGATGTGGAAACCTATGCCGTGACCGCCACGGTCATCACCAATAAAAATGTCGCGGAGGACGTGGTATACGATATGACCAAGACCGTTTTTGAAAACCTGGATCAGCTAAAGGCTTCTCATGCTGCGTTCAGGAATCTTAACCCGGAGGAGATGCTCCAGGGTCTCTCCGCACCTTTCCACCCCGGCGCAGAAAAATATTACAAGGAAAAAGGCTGGAAGTAATACGTTCTTTCAAATTACAGAGGCAGGGGAAGCAATGACATTACCCTGCCTCTGTTTTACAATTTCGCAACTTCCCGCTCAGGACAGGATTGTTTTGTCTGCATACCCTGAGCGTTACATTTTGGCCCTTCCACCTTATCGTTCGTACTGTGCACATGAATCAAGGAAGTTATGTTTATGGGGCGTCCGGATCAATCCGCAAACAATAATGGAACAGAAAAACTAATCGAAGCGGGAAAGCTCCCGGATGATATCGTGACTGTGGTCGAAGCCGGGCCGAGAACACCAAAAAACAGAAGCGCTTATGCCGTCATTATCCTGCTTTGCCTGCTATGGTCCGGATATCAGATCTATATTGCCTATCACCCCATAAACTCTCATATCGCCAGAGCCTGGCACCTGGGTTTTGCCATCTGCCTGGCGTTTTTGGCTTACCCGGCTTACAATCAACTTAAACCTCCGTTCTGGGTGAGGTGGATCGGAAAAATACTTCCTGGTTATTCCGGAAAACAGATCCGCTCCTACATTCCATTATACGATATCGTCTTTGCCGTACTGGCAACTGCATCTGCCCTGTATATCTGGTGGGATTATGAAAATCTGATTTTTCGCCAGGGGATGCCGTCCACGATGGATATCGTGATGGGAACCTTTTTAATCGTGCTCCTGCTGGAAGCGGCGCGCAGATGCCTGGGTCCCGCCCTGGCTGTTCTGGCTGCTCTCTTTTTGCTTTATAACTTCGCAGGTCCTCATCTTCCTGAAATACTACGCCACAGGGGCATTCCCCTGGATTTTGTAATCAGCGACATGTACCTGTCCACCACCGGCATTTTCGGGGTACCGCTGGGCGTGGCCACGGATTTCGTATTTTTGTTTGTCCTGTTCGGTGCCTTGTTGGACAAGGCCGGAGGCGGAAAGTATTTTATCGACGTGGCATTTTCCGCCTTGGGCGGTTACAGGGGGGGACCCGCAAAAGCAGCAGTTGCCGCTTCAGGATTGACGGGATTGGTCTCCGGGTCCTCGATTGCCAATACCGTAACCACCGGCACTTTCACCATCCCCCTGATGAAAAAGCTTGGATTCCCGGCATACAAAGCTGCGGCAGTGGAAGTCGCCGCAAGCACCAATGGTCAGTTAATGCCGCCAATCATGGGAGCGGCCGCCTTTATCATGGCCGAAATAATCGGGCTCCCCTACCTCGACGTGGTCCGGGCTGCTTTACTTCCGGCCCTGCTCTCCTACCTTACCCTGTTTTACGTGGTTCATCTGGAAGCTTTGAAACTTGACCTGAAAGCCATGCCCAAGAAAGATCTGCCCAAATTTTTAAAGACTTTGCTTCGTGGCTGTCATTTTATCATTCCCCTGATGGTCCTGCTCTGGTACCTGGTTGTTTTCCGACGCTCTCCCGTGACTGCAGCATTAATGGCCATAGAATCCCTGCTGGTAATCATGTTTCTGCAAAGGCCGATAATCGCCTTTCTGAGCCTGGGTGTCCGTAAAAAAGCAGGAACCCTGGACCCGGATCTGAATTTGAAACAGTTTCTCGGCCACGCCTTTTTCTCCGGATTGCAAGATATTTGGGACGGGTTGATCGCCGGTGCCAAAAACATGATTTCGGTTGGCATTGCCACGGCGACAGCCGGCATCATTGTGGGCGTGGTCACCATCACCGGCCTGGTGGGCAGATTCATTACCCTGATCGATGTCATTTCCATGGGCAATATCGTGCTTATGCTGATATTCACCGCCACAACCTGCCTGATACTGGGCATGGGAATGCCCACTACCGCCAATTATATCGTCATGGCCACATTGACAGCACCCGTCATTGTTCAGTTGGGTGCTGATGCCGGCCTGGTATTTCCCATTATTGCCGCTCATCTGTTTGTCTTTTATTTTGGCATCCTGGCTGATGATACCCCGCCAGTCGGACTGGCCGCCTATGCGGGTGCCGCAATCGCCGGAAGCGATCCCATCAAAACCGGCATCCAGGGATTTACCTATGATATGCGCACGGCTGTTTTGCCCTTCATTTTTATCTTTAACACTGAAATTCTCATGATCTCCGGCTTGACCGAGACAGGGCAGATTATCTGGCTGGATAGTATCCCCAAAATTACCTGGGTCTTTTTTGCCGGTTTAATCGCCATGTTCGCCTTCGCTTCCGCCATTCAGGGATATCTGGTCAGACACTGCCACTGGTATGAACGATTGATCCTGCTTGCTGTTTTTATCATCACCTTCAGACCCGGCATCCTGGAAACACATATGCCCTTAGGTCGGGAGACGCTTCAAATTATTGGCGTTCTGATCTATCTGGGACTCTTCGGTCTGCAAATCCGGCAAGCCCGGATTAAAGCGAAACCCGAGGGGAACAACCCTGATAAACTGAAAAAGAGGCGCGAGACAGTTTGATCTTCATTACCGCAAGGTGAGGGTATCCCAAAACGGACTGCGTGACCGAAATACAAGCAACCGTCGATTGGTTCGGATGCTGATGGAATGCGGGCGGGAGGTTATGGATAAAATACGTTCATTGATATGGAGTCGCTCTTTAACGAAACGTCCTCTGCGAGCGGCAATTCCGTAAACCTGTTTTTCCGTGATAATTGCCGCGACAAAATTTTCCAGCACGGCTTGCTCAACAGGATCATGCAGGGGGATATTCATTTTTACCCAATCATTTGCCAATCCGTCAAACAAAATAAGTCGCTTCGGCAATATTGCCATTACCAGAAAATCGGACACCAGGATCTCTCTTCCGAGATCTTCCGAGACCTCCTCGATACGGAGTGCCTGATCCCGCCATCCCGGAATTGTTGCAGATACCGCAAGCAACCGCCTGTCCGTCAGTACGGCACCGACATGCCCCCGGGCTCCCTTCCATAGAACTTCCTCCCGCACTCCCAGGAGTTCCCTGTGTATGGCCACACCTTCACGTACGGCTATTATCTCCCGGTCCATCACATGAATATCGATCAGGTCATCGACAACACCATTTCTGCCATTGATATCAAATGAAGTCGGGATAGGATCCGCAGCTATATTTGTCGCCCCGCAAATAATGATGGATAAAAAGACAATGTGATGTAATAAATTCATAAGCAGGATTAATGCGCCCGTTAAAATCGCGATCAGACAGTTTTGTAAAAAGTTCACGATCAATGCTTGCGGAATCCCGAATATGTCAGCGTACTTAAGTGTACGTGAGCTTCTGAGGGATTACGTATAACACAGATATTGAACTTTTATGAAGTAATCAATACCTGATGCCAAAAGTGGAGCGTCCCACCCAAGCAATCTTCCGATCCTGCCGTCGTTTCTTATCAATCATATGGTTGCAGGATCATTGCCGTTCGCGTGGGAAGGTACAACTGTAAATAATTTTGCCCTGTTCCATGATCCTTCATCGTAAAGTGCGTTTTTCCAGTTTCCAGCCGGCCATGCCCACCAAAGGAAAAATCATCCGAATCACAAATAAGCTTGTATTTTCCTGGGGCTGCTGGGATTGCGTAATCCGTGAAGGAAACCGTGGGATTGAAATTAAATAGAAAAACAAGAGATTTTCGCTCAAACGCAATAACATTATCCTCATCATGCAGAGATAGCAGATTCGGTCCCGATTCTTCCGGAAAAGAAAATCTTGTCGCGATCTCAATCATTTGCTTGTCAAAATTTCCGAGATACTGATATTTCAACTCATTATTGTCTAAAAGCGACCACTGCCGGCGTGCATATTTATATGACCAGTTGTTTTCTTTTCTTGGAAAATCAATCCATTCGGGGTGACCAAATTCATTGCCCATAAAATTGAGGTACCCATGCCCTGCGGTCGCAAGTGTAATCAGCCGAATCATCTTATGCAGTGCAATGGCACGGTCAACCGTTATATTCGGATCATCCTTGTGCATATGTTCGTACATATAAGAACCTGCAAGACGAAAGATGATTGTCTGATCCCCCACCAGTGCCTGGTCATGCGATTCTGCATAGCTTATCGTCTTTTCTTCTCTTCTCCGATTATTCAATTCATACCAGAGATGCCCTATGGGCCAGTCTTCGTCCCTGTACTCCTTTATCATCCGTATCCAATGGTCCGGAACACCCATTGCAAAACGGTAATCAAAGCCGATACCACCATCTTCCAACGGCGTTGCCAACGTCGGCATGCCACTCATGTCTTCGGCGATGCATATGGCATCCGGCCTTAATTCCTTGATAACCTTATTTGCAAGCGACAAATAAGCAAGCGCGCTTTCATCCACCATATCGTCAAAATAATCATCATACGCGGAAAAAGCCTTTTCCAGGCCGTGATGCAGATACAACATGCTGGTGATGCCGTCAAACCGAAAACCGTCGAACCCGAAGTTATCCAGCCAGTAACGGCAATTGGAGAGGAGAAAGTGCACGACCTCATGCTTGCTGTAATCGAAAAGACGTGACCCCCAAGCCACGTGCGTTCCTCTGTCGCCAATATGAAAATACTGGTAGGTAGTGCCGTCGAATTTTGAGAGCCCCTCAACCTCGTTTGAAACGGCGTGGGAGTGAACAATGTCCATAATAACCGCCAATCCGGCTTCATGGGCGGCATCGACAAGGGCTTTTAATTCTTCAGGCGTGCCAAACTTGGAGGATGGCGCGAAAAAACTCGATACCTGGTAGCCGAATGAGCCATAATAGGGATGTTCCTGTATGGCCATCAGCTGGATGGTATTGTACCCGGCTTTTACAATACGGGGGAGCACGTTCTCCCTGAATTCGGTATATGTCCCGATTTTTTCCGCTTCCTGGGCCATGCCGACATGGGCTTCATAGATCAGAAGCGGTCGCTTCGGCACTTTGAAATCCTTGATCTTCCATGTGTAAGGCTTTTCCGGAAACCAGGCCTGCGCATTAAAAATCAGAGTTTCAGGATCCCGGACAACACGTCCGGCATATGCCGGGATCCTGTCACCGCTCCCGCCGGCCCAGTGCACCCGCAACCTGTAAAGGTCTCCGTGGGAAAGGCTGTCAGCAGACAGCCGGATCTCCCACTGCCCGGTCTCGTTATCCTTCTTTAGGGCATATTCCGTATCTTCCATCCAATTGGTGAAATCCCCTATGAGAAAAATGGCTTCGGCATTTGGCGCCCATTCCCGAAACACCCATTTCCCATTTTCAAAGTGAAGTCCGAAATATAAATGCCCGAGCGCAAAATCCAGAATCTTTTTCTCATCCCCAATCAAACGGGTTTCCGTATTGTCTATATTTTCCAAACGCTGTCGAAGAATGGGCTCATAAGGCTTTAGATAGGAGTCCGCCTCGATCAACCTGTGAATTATTGTTGCACGAATTGTATTTTTATCTTTTGTCATTTCAATCATCGCTCCTGCAATCAATAAGCGGTTTTCATACCTGAAATGCTTTGTATTGTGTCATTACACAAACAGATAAGGAGAAAGGATAAAGTCCCCCCCATGGCTTTTCTAAAAATTGGAAATCAAAGGCCTATGAAGCATTCTTTCATAAAGTTCGATATACTTGCGAGCAGTTATCTCATGATTAAACATTGTGATGCTTTCTTCCATAATCCTCGTTATCTGTGGATTTTTCACTTCAACCGGCAAATTGTAAAATCTCATCGCCTCATCAATTGCCCAGAAAAGACCCATGGTATCGAAAATCTCAAATAAAAACCCATTGCCGATATTTCGTTCGACATCCATATGCGTGACCACGTCATGTATGCCGCCCGTATCATAGGCAACCGGAAGAGATCCATATCGCGGGGCAATCATCTGGGGAAGACCACAGGGTTCGAATGAAGACGGCATCAAAATGAAATCCGATGCTGCATAAGCCTTGCGGGACAATGATTCGTCAAAGGGATGAACGGAAACGCGTTCTTCAAGACCATGAAAATATACGATGGCATCAAAATGCTGTTTAAAGACACCGCCGGCCACAAACACCACCTGAAGGTTTTGGTGCCAGTATTTGGATACGACATGGTACAGGATATCCGCAAGTAACTGGCACCCCTTTTGAACGGGGTCGAGGCGGGACGGCCAGAAAAAGACAGGTGCCTCCACATCCTCGATCAACCCGAGTTGCCTCTGAAGAAAACGCTTGTTTTCACGCTTTTTTTCGAAATGATCCTCAAATGAATAGGTTCGATAAATATCCGGATCCCGGGTGGGATCATAAGAGGTATCCGGTGCGTTCAATATCCCTTCGGCCACACCGGCTGAAACCTTGTTTTCAAGTTCCCTGCGCAATGCAGGAGATATAAAATCATGTTTTCCGGTTACAATTTCATGTAGGAACGTCGGGCTTACCGTGTTGACGAAGTGAGCGCCAAAAACACCGCTCACAAGAAAATCCACGAGATTTGTATCTCTTGTTTCTTCGTAAGTCCCGGCCATGTGTTCATAAAAAAGATTCTGCCAGAAATCGGCCGCATCGATTCCACGATCCTCGATCAGGGAAAGTTGTGCCTTGACCGTGTGAATATTGTGTATGGTAAACAAACAAGGGATGAGTATGCGTCTGGCGTAACCCGGAATCAATCCTGTCATCCAGTCATTGCAATGAATCAGATCGGGCTTGACCCG
>SLIE01000167.1 GCA_007135795.1 Desulfobacterales bacterium | reverse complement strand
GGGCAGGGTCAATAGCACCATTTTGAGATAGCTTGTAGTGGAATTTGTTTTAATATTTTACAAACCCGGACGCAAATGCCATAAAATATGATTCAATCCGGGCAACTTGTTTGTTAGTATGCCCAAATGGTTTTCTGCCCCGGGTTCTATTGCAGAAAATTATCACCACTGGCGGGAGCCAGATGGATGCCGTGTTTGTCCGGCTGTGCTTGTCCGGTGTTGCTTATTTGGCATGATCATATTATGTGCTTTCATTGACGGCGGCCGTCAGCGGCTGCGGTCATCAATCCATTATTAAACAGGGAGTTAATTGTGAAGAATAGAGATAAATACGCCGTTATTGACAGGATCGTCAACGGGATAGCGACCTTGCTGGTCGGGGAAGAAGAGCAGGACATGATTGTTGGATTGAAAAGTCTGCCTGACGGGGTAAAAGAAGGCGACTGGCTTGAGATGGTTGGTGAAGGACGTTTTGTCGCTGCTCCGGATGTAACCTGGGAGCGAAAGAAGATCGTGCGCAGTAAGCTGGATAAATTGCGCAACAAAGATCCAAAGTAGCAGCGTTGTTGGCTGCATGAATTCTTCATGGGCATCCAGATTCATCTGGTATGCCTGTGGCCGCCGGTTCTATCCTTGTATTTGTATGTACTTGGCAAATACCTGGGTTTCAAAGGTTATGCGAGCATTCGTAATATGTCCGGTTCAATTCCCCGAAACAATGAAAATTCTGTCGAAGTCACCTGCGCCATAATAGAAGGCAACGGCCACGTCCTGGCGGCCCAGCGCGGCGCCCGCATGAGAATGCCCTTTAAATGGGAGTTCCCCGGGGGAAAAATCGACCCCGGGGAAACCGCGGAAGAGTGCATCATCCGGGAGATCAGGGAAGAGCTCGGCATTGATATCCGGATCAAAGCCATGTTGCCGCCCTCAGGTCATTCGTACCCGGATTTTCATATCCGGCTCCACCCGTTCATCTGCCAGATAACCCATGGCGCCGTGGTGCTGACAGAACATCACGCTGTCCGCTGGACCGCCCACGATCAGCTGTTGGCCCTGGACTGGGCAGAAGCGGACATTGCCGTGGTCAAATCCTATATTGGTTATCTTACTAATTTTTGCCAGGGATCAGAAAAAACAGAGTAAGTTTTGAAAGTGAACGACCGATCAAAATGGTCTGGCGGCTACGATACTCGATGCCGGTGGATATATTTGAGGAAAACAGAAAGGGTATAAAAATGACAATGCTATCCAGTATTACCATGTGCAGCCAATAATCAGGGATCATAAAATTCAGCTATTCCGGCTCTTTCCATCTTAGAAAGAAGATCCGGCAAGTCTTTTGTAACAGTACTCCAAACGATATGTATATCAATATCATCATAATCATGGATGAGAAAATTACGCATACCAATCATTTCTTTCCAGGGAAGATCGGGATGCGCGTTTCGGGTTTCCTCGGAAATACGCTTCGCCGCTTCCCCAATAATTTCAAGCCGCCTGATGACAGAATCCTGGCTTTTAGTATCTGATAAAAATGCCTCTCTCGTTGTTTTCTCAACATAAGAAACCGCAAGCCTCGCCGCTTCGGCGATATCAAAAAAATATGCCTGATCACGCTTCATAGATAACCTTAGCGGTATTCAAAATCTCACTTTTTCGAACATGATTGCGACTGGACTCAATCCCGTTTCGACTGACCAGGTCAACGTTTCGATCCAATATCCCGCTCAGTTCTTCTTGAATCCGCACAAGATCAAAAAGGGTACGTTCTGATTCCGGGCGGAATTGCACCAGCACATCAATGTCACTGTCCGCCCGAAAATCTTCCCGCAAAACAGAGCCAAAAAAAGCAAGCTCTGAAATACTCCAACGGTTGCAAAAATTTTTAATATCTTCTATATCAAGCGGGATATCGACCATTACGGCCTCCAGATTTTTCATATGTAATTCAGACAGTTTCTCTCATTGCCTATATACAATAAAAACCTCATAGCTTGAAGACTAAAATAACCACGTGCAGAAAAACCATCAAACATGGGCCCGATAGCGTACAAGCGATGCCGATAAAAATATTTGAGGAAAACCGAAAGGGAGGATAAGAAAATGACACTGATTTCCAGAATTGACCACGTATCGATAGCCGTGAAGGATTACGAAGAGGCCTTCAATTTTTTCAGTAAATTATTGGGAAGCGTCCCGGGGGCCGGAATGGAAGACCCCAACATGAAATATGTCTGGCAGCTCTTCTCCCTGGGGGACCTTTCCCGGCTGGAGCTGATGCACCCCACCGGGACGGGAAGTTTCCTGGACGGATTCCTGAAAGACAAAAAAGGAGGCGTTCATCACATCACCCTTGAAACGCCTGACATCGAAAAGTTCCGCCAGCACTTGGAGGAACAGGGTATCCCCTACTTTGGTTTCGGTTCCATGGGCGAGGTCTGGAAGGAGCTTTTCATTCACCCCAAGCACGCTTTTGGTGTGCTCATACAAGTTGCTGAGTTCAACCCGGACGACTGGCTCGCCGAATCCGAAAAGATGCCACCCGGCAAACGCTTTTCCGTTTCCGCAAACAACGACGGCTGTACCGTCACCTTTTCGCACCCCGGCGGCGGCAAATCGTCCATCTCCCTTGCGGCCTCTGAAGCCCGTCAATTGGTCTCCGATATTAATGACGCGCTTAAACAATCATCATAAATCGTCAACTTCCGGCCGCACAAGCCTTCCGGTCTTACATGTGCCAAAATCCATATATAGCCTTAACAGGTTGTTGAAAAACTACTGCGCTTGCTGATGCTGCGTTAAAATTCGGCTCAAAATGCTCATTTACATCGTGTAAACTCCGCTTTTTCGCCTCATTTTGCCTTGCCTCAGCTACGCTCGCGACGTTTTTCAACAACCTGTTAAATTAAAATTCCCTGAAGTAGAATGGTAAACTACATAGAGCCGTTAAATTAAAATTCCCTGAAGGGAAAGAATGGTTAACTACATAGAGCCGTTAAATCAAAATTCCCTGAAGGGAATGGTTAACTACATAGAGCCGTTAAATCAAAATTCCCTGAAAGGGAATGGTAAACTAGCCGGTGGTTTCAACCACCGGTAAAGGGAAACAATCAAATTTGAGTCCTGAAGGGACGACACGCACCGTTTCCGGCTTATAAGGATCATCTGTCTTGACAAACCCATTCGATTTTATTATTATGATCCATATAAAGATCATAAACCTTTTTTATGGTCCATATATGAATCAAGGAAGAATGATGCCAAAATCCATAATACGTGCCTACTCAAGCTATTGCCGCGATGCGGTAGCTTTGCTCGGTGCATCGATCCGTGAAGCCCGCATTGAGCGTAAGCTCACCGCGCAAGAACTGGCCGACCGTGCCGGTATTTCCAGGGGGATGCTGCAACGTATTGAAAAAGGCAATCCCAAATGTGAAATAGGAGCCGTATTCGAAGCAGCAGCCATTGTCGGAGTAAAGCTCTTTGATGCCGATGAAAGTGCTTTGCCGAAACATCTGCGACAAACCAGGGAAAAGCTGGTGCTCCTGCCAAAATCTGTTCGCAAAGAAACCAAAATGGTGCGCGATGATTTCTGAAACTCGTAAAGAAGCCTTTGTCTGGATATGGCTGCCAGGGGAAACCGAGCCTGTCGTGGCTGGAAGGCTTGAAGCGTATAACGGTGTTATCCAGTTCAATTATGGTAAGAGCTATCTGGATCGTATCGGTGGCAACAAACCTGCGATTCCGATTTACGAGCCTGAATTGCCACTAAAGGCGGGCGTCCTTCCCCTGCCCAATGGATTAATCATGCCCGGTTGCATCAGGGATGCAGCTCCCGACGCGTGGGGCAGACGTGTGATTATCAATAAAAAGCTGGGGCCAAAAGGCGCCGGCACAGATACTGCTGAGATAGATGAACTGACCTACTTGCTGGAGTCTGGCTCGGACAGGATTGGCGCGCTTGATTTTCAGCAATCCTCTAAAGAATACGTACCGCGTGTCGCAAGCAATGTCAGCCTGGAAGAGTTGATCGCATCTGCTGAACGGGTAGAAAAAGGTATGCCCCTTACACCAGCGCTCGATCAGGCATTGTTCCATGGGACCTCTATTGGCGGCGCCCGGCCTAAAGCCTTAATTCAGGACCACGGGAAAAAATATATAGCCAAGTTTTCATCGAGCACCGATCTGTACAGTGTTGTTAAAGCGGAGTATATCGCTATGCGCCTGGCCGAATTGGCAGGATTGAATGTTGCACCGGTGAAACTGGCAAAGGCTGCAAATAGAGACGTCCTTTTGATCAAGCGCTTTGATCGCGTTGCAAAAGGCGACAAGTGGGCGCGAAAGGCTATGGTATCAGCTTTAACCTTGTTTGGTCTGGATGACATGATGGCGCGGTACGCTAGCTATGAAACGTTATCCGAGATTATCCGCCACCGTTTTACCGATCCAAGGCCTACACTCAAAGAGATGTTCTCCCGGCTTGTTTTCAATATTCTGTGCGGTAACACCGACGATCATGCGCGGAATCATGCGGCTTTTTGGGATGGCAAAGCGCTTACGCTGACACCTGCTTATGACATTTGTCCTCAAGGCCGCACTGGCAATGAGGCTTCACAGGCCATGCGCATCTATGGTTCCAACAATCTGAGCAGTCTTAAAACATGCCTTGAGACTGCACACAATTTTCTTCTTTCCGAGGAAGAAGCCCGTAAAACATTTGATAGCCTGATTGCTGCGATCACCCATCATTGGGAACCTGTCTGTGAAGAAGCTGAATTAAATGAGGTTGATAAGCAACTTCTTTGGAGACGGCAGTTTCTAAACCCTTATTCTGTTGAGCAATGCGGCGCTCGCCTTTGATATATCCCTTGGGCTTGTGGGTAGAAAGACAAGGCATGCCTTGTCTCGACACAGCATATCCCTCGGGGTTTTCTTTTGCTTCGATTGTAAGCAAAGGCCTTCTAAATTCCCCGGAAGGGGAAAGGTAAACTAGCCGGTGGTTTCAACCACCGGTAACGGGAAACAACCAGATTTGAGTCCTGAAGGGACGACACGCAGGGATACGGTTTATAAGGATCATTTATTTTCACGTGCCGCGAGTCATCCATTGCCATGCTGGGCCAACCACTGGCGGCCCTTGTCGGTCAGGCGGTATTTCTGCAGACGGCTGTTGGGTTTGGTGGGAATAGTCATTTCAATCAGTCCATCGGACAGGGCTGGTTTGAGGTAGCGCTCGTGGAACGATTTGCGGTCCGAAAGGCCCATGGCAGATTGCAGCGCCTCGCGGTTCATCTCGCCCTGGATTGCCGCCAGTAGGTCGCCGACTTGGGGGGTGACTTGGGGGGTGACTTGGGGGGCGGAGGATGTCATGGCATCCAGGATCATCCGCAGAACGAAAGTGATAAAGGGCGCGGAGTCGGTTTGAAGAGTGCTCTCTTGCAGGGCCTGATAATACTCGGCCTGGTGCTTGAAGATCAGACTTTCCACCGGGACGTCGGCGAACAGGGGATTCCAGCGGGCCAGAATCAGGCTCTGCCACAACCGCCCCATGCGGCCGTTGCCGTCGGCAAAGGGGTGGATGAATTCGAATTCGTAGTGAAAGATCGAGCTGGAGACCAGTGGGTGCACCTCGGTGGCGGCCAGCCAACCGAACAAATCGGCCATTAGCTGCGGCACCCGGTCCGCAGGCGGTCCCATGTGAATCACTTTTTGGCCTGCCATCACCCCAACTCCCCCGCGCCGATAGATGCCCACCTCGTCGATCAGGCCCGACATCAGAATCTGATGCGCCTCAAGCAATTCCTTTTCCTCCTCGGGCCGCCAGATATCGAACCGGTCGTAGGCGGCCAGGGCGTTTTTCACCTCTTGCACCTCGCGCGGCGGGGCGATGATCCGCTTGTCCTCCACAATCGCAGTAATCTGAGCCTCGCTCAGGGTGTTGCCCTCAATGGCCAGGGAGCCGTGAATGGTGCGGATGCGGTTGATGCGCCGCAGCCGAAGCGCTCTGGCTTGGTCGGTGAGTACGCTCAGCCTTCCGACGGCCTCGCTGATCGCGGCAACCCGGTTCAGAATTTCCTGAGTGATGGTGTAGGGCGGCTGGTATTTCATGCTCCCTCCCTGGCTGTTTGAAATGACGTTACCCGTGTCGTGAAGTTGTCGTAGACTTGCCTGGGTCCAGAGTCATGCCAAGCAGACAGTGTCGAATCAATGCGGTTGATCGTGAAGGTTGTTCGGCTGGTGATGGTGGCGGGAGAAAGTCATGGGGCGGCAACTCCCTCTGCAATGGCCTCAAACAGACCGGCCCGGTGGCAGCCTTCGTGGAATGCTAATTTCAGGAAGTTGCTGTGGGTAAACTACTCCAACCAGTCCTTGGCGTCACTGTTGCAACATCCCGCTTTGTAACGTTTATTAATACCTTGCACCTCTTGAAAAGACAACCGAAAATTTTGACTCCCCTTGCGTTAAGGGCTCGGTTGCCAAGCCGGACCAGCATTACATCGCATGGTATCTTCCGGACTTCCGGGAATACGAATCCGACTTTATCGTCTGCTCGAACCAACCCGGCCTGGTCATCTTTGAAATGAAAGACAAGGCATGCCTTGTCTCGACACAGCATATCCCTCGGGAGTTTCTTTTGCTTCGATTGTAAGCAAGGGCCTTCTAAATTCCCCGGAAGGGGAATGGCAAACTATCCGTGGTTTCAACCACCGGTAACTTTTGTTCGATTGTAAGCAAAGGTCTTCTAAATTCCCCGGAAGGGGAATAGTAAACTAGCCGGTGGTTTCAACCACCGGTAACGGGAAACAACCAAATTTGAGTCCTGAAGGGACGACACGCTTACCAGTTCGAGGCCCCGGGCTCCCCTTTAAACGGCCCCACTATTTCATCCGTCACCCATCCGCCATAGAATTTTCCGGGTTGGGGGCGCACTTTCTGTCCGGCGACAAAACACTCAAGTTTTCTCGGATAAAATGAAAAAAACCCTTTAATGACTTCAAAAGGTTTGGTCGGCGCTGGGTAGTCCCACCCGATCGGCTTTTTTTCACGATCAGCGGCAAGCGCCCAGTACCTGGCTTCTCCTTTCCACTCGCAAAACGAGCGGTTCGGCAGGACGATCAGCAGATCGCGGCTCACGTCTTGCGGCGGCAGGTAAAATGTCGGCGGACTGGCTGTTTCCAGAACCCGGTATGCCCGGCTGGTATCGGCAATTTTCTCATTTTCGCCATAAACCTCGATCCGGCGACTGTCCGGCTCAACCCTCGGCGGCCTCGGATAATCCCAGACCGATTCCTCCCCCGGCCCGGGTTCTTCCGCAAATTCCGGCCGTTTTTGGCCTGTGTATTTCCACATCATATGCGTATCCCCCGTAACTCGACCAGCACTGTCCGGACTCTTAAGAGGAGCCGGAAGGAAGGCTGATCTGAAAATGATTAAAAGGAAGTTAATTGCGAAACGGCTCCGGGGCAAACAAACTTGTTCTGTCGCGTTCGACCTCATCCCGAAGTTCGGGCCATGGGTATCAAGCGGCCGGTCTGATACCCGAT
>SLIE01000079.1 GCA_007135795.1 Desulfobacterales bacterium | reverse complement strand
CGAAGTGATTGCAAAGGGACTTGAAACATTCGAAGGGGTGAGGCGACGCCAGGAGATCCGTGGTGTGAAAAACGGGGTGACGGTGATCGATGATTTTGCCCATCATCCAACAGCTGTTAAAAAAACCGTGGCCGCAGTAAAGGCGTTTTACCCGGAGTCACGATTGTTTGCCGTGTTCGAGCCAAGAACCAACACCAGCATGCGCAACATATTTCAGGATGTTTACCCTGAAAGCTTCAAAGGGGCGGACACGGTATGCGTGCGAATGCCGCCACTTCTTGAAAAAATTTCCGCGGACCATCGCTTTTCATCTCAAAAGCTGGTATCGGATCTGACGGAGAGGGGTATGGATGCGCATTATTTTCCAGATACAGAGGCCATTATTTCTTTTGTGATGGACAGGGTGTGTGCAAACGATATTGTGCTGATCATGTCCAATGGCGGGTTCGACAATATCCATGAACGGCTGCTGGAAGCGCTTTGAAACAATCAGGAATTAAAAAAAACAGATTTAGCTATTTTCAAGATGATCGATTTTCTGCCGTGCTTCAAAGTTGCCTGAAATCATGGAATTTGCATCTTTTATCAAGATGATTGAAACGAAAAATGCGGTCAGTTCCGATAATTAAAAGGCACGGCGGTAAATCCACCGTGCCTTTTAATTAAAGCGCATGACCGCATCTGAGTCAACAGGATTTCTATTTTTTCTGCAATTCTTCGTCTCTCAGTACGCGTCGCAATATTTTGCCTACCGGTGAAACCGGTATGGAATCTCTGAATTCTACACTTCTTGGCCGTTTGTAACCGGCCATGTGCTCCTTGCAGAATTCCTGTATCTCCGTTTCGGTGGCCGTCTGTCCGGGTTTCAGCTGAACATATGCCTTGACGGTTTCACCGCCTTTTCCATCGGGTATACCGACAACGGCAGCCAGTTCGACTTTCGGGTGTGTGAAAAGAACATCTTCCACTTCACGCGGGTAGACATTGAAACCACCGACCAGGATCATGTCTTTTTTACGATCCGTGATAATGATGTATCCGTCTTCATCCACATGGCCAATGTCTCCGGTCAGGAAATATCTCCTGCCCTCAATCTCCCGGAATACGGCTTGATTTTCCTCGGTGCGGTTCCAGTACCCTTTCATTACCTGGGGTCCGGATATGGCTATTTCACCATCTTCCCCTTGGGGAAGCGATGTTTGCCCGGTGTCGAGATCGACTATTTTAATATCGGTACCGGGTACCGGAAAACCGATGCTTCCGATTTTACGGGTGGTGGTGCTTGTGGGGTTGGAACTCGCAACCGGTGATGTTTCACTCAATCCATACCCTTCGAATATAACCGCCCCGGTTTTGGCCTCAAACTGCTTGCAGACTTCCGGTGGGAGAGGGGCGCCACCAGAGAAGCATCCCATCAGTGAGGTCAGGTCGTAGTTATCGATGTCGCGGTGGTTGGTAAACGCTACGAAAATAGTCGGTACAGCCGGCATGATCGTGGTTTTGTATTTTTGTACCGCTTTCAAAACTTCTGTAAATGGGGGATCGCCCGCACGAGGGTCCGGAATACAAACCATTTTGCTCCCACCGGCACAGGCCGAAAGCATGCAGACGGTCAAGCCAAAGCTGTGATACCAGGGAAGCACGCCAAGATAGGTGTGAAACCCGCCTTTTCGCATCTTCTCGGGTTTTCCGCTTTTTTCATGTACCAGCCGGCCCCATTCGTCCAGGGCTGCCACGTTCGATGTAAAATTGGTGTGGCAAAGCGCTGCCCCTTTGGGACGTCCGGTTGTGCCGCCGGTGTAAATAATCAGCGCAAGATCTTCCTTCGGATCGATTTTGATGGAAGGCGCCTTGGGCTCGGAAGAGGCAACAAGCTCATCGAAACTGGTGTGATTCGGGTCATGGCTTTCGGCTTTCGGAATCTTGCCGAGAAGAGAACCCAGGAAACCCTTTAACTTTGGCAGGTATGACTTTACATTGCAATACACAACGGTTTCGACGTTCGTGTTTTTAACGGCTTCCTGCGTAGTGGGATAGAATTGGGGATGATCCATGCAGAATGCAGCCTTGGCCCCCGCGTCTTTCAACTGGTAATTGAGCTCTGATGCGGTGTACATGGGATTGCATGTCACGCATACGCCGCCGGCCTTAAGGATGCCGAAAAAAATAGCCGGGTAGTGGGGGAGGTTGGGAAGAAAAATTGCTACCCTGTCCCCTTTTTTAATCCCTTTGGAAACCAGAAAATTGGCGACTCTATCGGCTGTGTCTTTTACTTGTGAAAAAGTTCGCGTTGCGTCATTGAAAATCGTGTAGACATGATCAGGATAATCACGGGCGGAGTCATCTATAAAATTAAAAATAGGCTTTTCATAATCACTTACGTCCGGGGCAACGCCTTCGGGCCAATAACTGGTCGGCCATTTTGTAGCTGTCATGTTTCGGGCTCCTTTGTTTGATAAATGCTATGTTCTAATTTCAGGATCGATAAGCAAAAAAACTCCCTGATCAAAATCATTTGCCGCAGAACGACAGTTTTGATATCAGCGTTTGCTTAATTTTATTCTTAGTCTTAAAATCGATTATGACCGGGTCTTTTTTTAAAGGGGTGCACAAAGATTGGTGATTGTTGAAAAATCCTCGTTTGTGCATTGTATTTTTTTGTTTTTCTTACCATATATGTTTTTGGATGTCAAACAAAGTCATACTAAAAAACACTGTTTCATTTTTGCTAAATGTTTCCTCAAATTTTTGATAATACAAATTATTATAGCATATAGTTTGACTACGTGTAAAGCTGTTTCCGCCCAGGAATGGGCTCTTGATAAAATTTTTTACACGCCATCAGGTTTTTGCGTTGAACGAAAATATCAATCAAAGGAAGGCGGCGGGGAAGCCTTGTTATCTGTCGCTATCGGAAGACTGCAGCGGTAGCAGATGACTTTGGTCGGTTCAATTGTCACCATCCCTTCCGTTATCAGTTTGTCAAGTGCAGGGAGAAAATCGTCGATGCGATCCCTTTGATCAACAATTTCAATGACAATCGGCAGATCTTCGGAGAGGCGAAGGATACGGCTCGTGTGGATCCGACTGTGGGCACCGAACCCAAGAATGCCTCGTAGCACGGTTGCCCCGGCCAGTCCCTGTTCGCGTGCCTTTTCAACGATTACTTCGTAAAGAAGGCGGCCATCCCGGCGATCTCGTTCGCCGATGAAAATTCTCAGCAGTGTACATTCCAAAGGAAGTTGCATGATGTGTTCCCCAATGTCAGGCAAGACGGCCGAGCGCGATCCCTGCTGTGAGTGCAAGCAGACCAAGCCCGTTTTGGAAAATAAAATTGGCGGCGGCCATTAAATACTGGGTGGTCCGGATAAGTTCCCCGGATTCGAGAATAAACGTGGAAAAGGTCGTAAAAGCGCCGATGAAACCGATCATTATGATAACGCGGGCTTCGCCGCCAATTACCCAGCGATGTTCAAAAAGAGACCACATCAGACCGGCTGTAAAACATCCGGTGACATTGACGGCAAGCGTACCCCATGGAAAAGTGGTTCCGACAACCCGGTGGACAAGTCCAGCCAGGGCGTATCGACAAAGGGTTCCGGAAGCACCGGCGAGGCAAAGCAGGAGAATGCGCTGCATCATTGTTATTCCAACCTGTGTCTCTTGCGTATGTTTCCCATTGATATGCTTCAGCCGTTAATTCCCGGCGCCCTTTCTATAATACTCCATGGCTTCGGGCAGGAGTTCTTCCAAGTTTTCGATTCGCCTTTGATCGGCGGGGTGAGTGCTTAAGAATTCAGGCGGTGCGGCATTTTGTTTTTTTGCGGACATCCTTTCCCAGAAGCGGGGTGCTTCCCTGGGATCATACCCCGCAATGGCCATGAATATCAAACCCAAATGATCGGCCTCACTTTCATGGAGGCGGCTGTAAGGCAGCAATACCCCAATCTGGGCACCGGCGCCATAGGCCGCCATAAACAGAGACTGCGTGGTTGCCGGATAATCTCTGAGCGCCGTTGCAAGCGCGATGCCGCCGAACTGGGTGAGCAGCCCCTGGCTCATTCGTTCATTGCCGTGATTGGCAACCACATGGGCGATTTCATGACCCATGATCACTGCAAGGCCATTTTCGTTTTCAGCAACCGGCATGATGCCGGTAAATATGACAACTTTTCCCCCGGGCATGGCAAATGCATTGACTGCCTCGTCTTCCACCAGGTGAAACTCCCAGTCATAATTTTCAATTTCTTCTTCAAGGCCTTCCTCTACCAGGTATTGCTCAACGGCCGCTGCGATCTTGTTGCCGACGTCCTTTACCATCTGCACCTGTTCTTCATCATCGCTCAATTCGTGCTGGTCCAGGAATTCACTGTACTGCTGATTGCTCATCGAAAGCAGCGTGCCCGTCGGTACCAGTTGCAACTGCTGCCGTCCTGTGATCGGTACGCTGGCGCAAGCCGTAACCAAAAGGAGTATAAACAGACAAAGGCAAGCGGTTATGATAAAGCGCATGGTTCTTCCTCCTGGTTATGGTCTAATTTAAATGGAGGGCGGACATTCCTGTCCGCATCTTTCTAAACATGGCTATCGGCCATGTTTCGGGCAGAGTATTTATTCTTGTGTTATATTTAATAAAATATTGATTTTCCATGGCCTAAAGTCAATAAAAACGTTTATATGGAAGTGTAATTTATGCTGGGCGTAAGTTGTCTGATCGTGACTTTTTCCGACGCCATCATAAATGGTGAACGTCTTTGCCAATGGTATTGTTTTTGTACAAGGAGGATTTTGTATGATTCGCACCTGCGTTTTACCCGAAGGAAAATTTTCCCTGAAAGTACACAAACCGGCTTTTCGGGTCACCAATTTGCGAGAAAACGACTATATCGAGTCGCTTGGTCTTTTCGAAGGCGGCGGTCATCATGAAAACAGGGCGAATTTTCCTTCGGGGGAAGTTGAGATTGCCAGTGGTGCCGTGGTTTTCGAAGTGCCGAATTTTTTTCCGTTTCGTGGCACCACGTACATAAAAAAGGTATGGGCGGATGAAAAAGCGGATGATCCGGCACGGATACGCCTTCCCGAACCTGGTGCGGTTTCGCTGACAAGTAATATCAATACGCTATTATCCGATATGGGACTTTCCACAGATTACGCGGAGCGATTTTTTCGGATGCTTCCCGAACCGCTTCGTATCGCCCTTGCCCAAACCTCAACAGATCCTGATGATCTTGTCCGTCTGGCGCAGGGTTCATGCGAATTCGTATATGACCCCGATACGGGGAGGCCGTCCGGGTTAATGTATACCAGGGAGGAAACCGGGCATGCCCACCCGCATATTTCATATCATGACCTGTATGAAGTTCTTGCAAATAACCGGTATCTTCCGGAGGACTACCGGCGCACGATGGTGTTGCGGCCGGGTGCCCAGGGGGGGAGTCGGATCGTCGGGGAATGGAAAAGCCATAACGGCAAATCGCATGTTTTTGAATACCTCCGGCGCAACAGTTACATCCCATGGGGGCACTATGCCGCAAACATGGCGGATGACGCAATCCGTTATCGTATTGAAGATCTCACCGAAGATGACATCACCGGCATGCGGCATTTGTATTACCAGCGTACATATGTGCGGTTGGCAAAGGAGATGGGGCTTGCATCTTTCCCGCAGAGAATATGCATCCCTGCGCTTGAACTTGAAAATCTAAGAAAAGAGATATGCAATTCCCTGGCCGCTGAAACCGGCGGTAGTGCAATCAAATTCAACAGAACCTTGTGGGGGTGGAATTTTGGGTTCGATTTTTCCGCCAGTGGGCACCGTCTCCATGCTTCTCATCAGCAGGTTCATCAACAGTATGCCATGATACCGGCAGACGTAAATGCCGGTGAAATAGCGTGTCTGCCGGAATGCCCCTATGCGTACGGAGATCTGGTAGAGGATTTTTCAGCAGCGTATCTCAAGGAAACCGGGGTTTGCTTTTTCGATGCCCTCATTCGGGCCGTACGATCAAACGAACGAATGGATGGGGAAGTGAAAAAGCCTTCCAGCCTGGAGATTTATTCAGATGAACATGTGATGTTGTTCGTTCCCAAGGCGCAGACCTCCCAGTGGGAACTCAACCTGATCACGCTGAGCCCGGTGGGCAATATTGTCGAAGCGGACCAAAAGACGAGGGACTCAATTGATTTCTCTATTTTGCTGGCGATGCGGATATTGTCCGGCCTTGGTGCCAGAATGATCACAAGTATCGAATATTCAAAAAGAATCGATTCTCCAGAGATGGGCCAGCGGCTGGTTTATGCTTTTTTGCCGCGCCTGCCGGAATCTCCGGGGGCGTTTTCCGAAACCCAGCTTCGCTGGATCAATGGCCACTACCCGGAAGACTTTGCCATTGCGTGCAGAAACCAGGCTGAGCGATGTATGACGCAGGGGTCATTATAATCTGACAGGGTATATCTCCATCCCTTGCATGCTTGTATTATTCAAAACATCCCCCTTCTGCAAAAAAACAAATGAGATCAAAAGATAAGTTTAACATTTTTGTGACTTCGTTTTACAATTTTGTAAATTCGTATATAATAACATTGTTTTTGTTAAATATATAACTATCTTGAATTAATAAATATAATTAATTTTAGCATTGTTGGCATCTTCATTGCAATGTAATAAAACAAAAAGGACATAGAAATGATTAAAGAACCCCCCCACAATTCAGTCAGTAACATCAAGGAAACCCCTGCAGGGATTCTTCGGGAAAGCCGGGAAGCGCTTTTCGAAAATATCCTGACATGGGAACCCGATGCATTGATAAGGGCTCACGCCGAGCTTCTGGATACATATTTCAGGGAAAGCTTTTCCACAAGCCAGATAGGCCCGGCCATGGCGATCAATAAAAACCCTTATGCCATTGAGGCGCTCGGGGGGTACGGGCGGTCAGAGCAGTGCATCCATTCCGATGTCGATCTGCTGATCCTTTTTGAAAAACAGGTACCACCCGAAGCGGAAGCACTTGTCCGTGAATATGTCTATCCGCTTTGGGATATAAGGATGGAAGTGGGGTATGCCATCAGGTCTTTGAAAGATTGTATCCAGATTGCAAAAACAGATTATGAAACACTGACGGCAATGCTCGATGCCCGCTTTATCTGCGGTATTTCTTCTGTTTACGCAAAGCTTGCAAGCAAGCTAGAAGATAGCATCACCAGTCGGTTTACCACCAAACTCATCCATTGGCTGGTGGCGCGCAACCGGACCCGGCATCAAAATTACGGTGATTCCACCTTCCTGCTGGAGCCCAACCTCAAAGACGGTGCCGGTGGCCTCAGGGATTATCACACGCTTTTGTGGATCGGGAAAATCATGTTCGGTATCAAGGATTTCAGGGATTTCGAATACCAGGGGATCCTGTCCCATGATGAGTACAGCAATATGTGCGATGCGCTTTCTTACATATGGGGAATTCGCAATCGTCTTCATTATTTTGCCGGGAGAAAATGCGACCAGTTGTACTTTGAGTTTCAGACAAGACTGGCCGAGGAGATGGATCTGCCGGTGAAAGAGGCCCAGATGCCGGTTGAACGGCTGATGGGAGACCTCCACGCCAAGATGGGGTACGTTAAAAAACAGCTTTTGCTCCT
>SLIE01000390.1 GCA_007135795.1 Desulfobacterales bacterium | reverse complement strand
TTGGTCGACGCGTCGTCAAAATCAGCTTCCAGGAGCGCCAGGTAGTGATGTGTTGCCGGGGGATCATATAACACCGACACCCACTGCGGGACTATAAGCTGAGGATTAGTATTGACATACGAGGCATTTATATACGACTCTGAACGATCGAACAAAGGACTATACCCGGTTCTGTGATAATCTGGAAAATATGTCCCCATGGATATCAGCAGATTGTCAAAGGCCAGCACGTTGTCACTCAATTCCGTCTCAACGGCACTTGTGTATGCTGAAGACTGAATGAACGTTTTGCTTGTGTCCGTCTCAGACACGGCCAGAGCCACTCCCTGTAAACAAAAAAAACCAGATAGCATTGCAGCGATATACAAAAGGACTTTTTTTCTCATTTCACTTTCTCTCCGCTATCATTCTTGCTTCATTAACAATAAACGCCATACTTTTTTCACTGAAGTTCCAACAACGCCGTTTAAATGCGCTGTGAAAAGCCTGATCCAAAATCATCAACTTTTACGGTGCATCAATTTTTGCCGGTTACACACATTATAAAAGCAATTTGCATACCATGCCACCTATTGAAACGGATTTCCTCCATGACAATGAATGTTTGAATATGAAAAAAACAATATCTCAAAATCATACAAATAAATCGAAAAAACATTGACGATTTCGTAAAAGGCTTATTATCTTTATTACGCACAAGCCTTGATCTTGAATGTTTTACAAAGTTGTCCGATCGCGACTTTTTATAAAGGCATCTATACTATAGGAAGGGGACACTTTTTGAACGAGAGGCATATCAAGTTCTGAAATCCGGAAAAAGGTTCGGTTTTCCGGAAAAACAAACAAGATGAAAACGTGGGGTTAATTCCCAAGCTGGGATGCGAGAATGAATTTGCTGAAATTATCCTTGAAAACCAGGCCGGCTTCTATCATTGAGGGGTTTTTATCCGAACGTCTGTGCCAGCAGAGCTGGGCCACGCCCTGAAGCTGAGGGACGATAAAATCGTTGTCAAAATCAAAAAGCAATGGCGTATCCGATGGAATTTCCCTGTTGATCGTCAACCGCATGCCACCTTGGCTATAATCGACGGTTATGGCCCTTTCAATAAAATCACCGGTCGCCGTTCCCTGCAAATCGCATGTTCTCAGAATAACAGTTCGTTTTTCCGATTTTCGGTGATGACGACGACGCCCCGTGTCTTCATTGAATTCATTGCCGCCATTTTGCACGATAAGATTAGATGCAATGCAATATTCCTTGAAGGTGGTGCACTGATCATACATTGTCGTCAGGCAGAAGCTTACAACATGAACCCTTAACGGCAAGTAGATCCCCTCGCAACGAAGTCCACATGATTGCATTTCTGTGGAGAAATGCGGACAGGCGTCAGATAATCTGTTTATTAACGTATTCATACTATTCCCGAGTTCCGAAGATATTCCTTTAGGTTCGTAACGCCCAAATACGACTGCCACCAAGGATACTTATGCAAAAAGCAAGCCATTTCTATTTGTCTGATTGTCTCGAGGCTATGCCATACCGTTTAAGCTTTTCATAAAGTGTGGTCTTAGCAAGTCCCAGTTGTTGGCAGACTGTTTCCACCTTACCTGAAGATTCTTTTATTGCAGTGGAAATAATCATGGCTTCAAATAAAGAGACACTTTCCTTTAACGGCTGATTGATATACTTTTCGGGGAACGGTAAATGGGACGTTTTTTCCGGAATTCCCCTGTTTTGCCGGATACCCAGGTCGGCCGGCGAAATCATCCCTTCCCTGGATAGCAAGACCGCCCGTTGTATAACATTTTCCAACTCCCGCACATTACCCGGCCAATCATAAGCCAAAAGCTGTTCGACCACGCTATTGGGCAGGAAAGTTACTTCCTTTTTGAATCGCTCTCTGTACTTCACAAGAAAATTCGTAGCAAGTAGAATAATGTCGTCCTTCCTCTCTCGCAAGGGAACCTGCCGAAGATTAATGACATTGAGGCGATAATAGAGGTCTTCACGAAATTTTCTTTTTTCAACTGCTTCCTCAAGATCCGTATTCGTTGCGGCAATAATCCGCACATCGACTGATATCGGTCTGTTGGAACCGACTCTCAGGATCTCGCCTTCCTGCAGCACGCGTAAAAGCCCTGATTGCATTTTGGGACTGATATCACCGATTTCATCAAGAAAAATAGTTCCTCCATCGGCTTCCTCGAATTTTCCTTTATGGGCAACTGTTGCTCCGGTAAAGGCCCCTTTTTCATATCCGAATAAATCGCTCTCGAGAAGGCTTTCCGATACAGCGGCGCAGTTGAACTTGAGATAAGGCTTCCCTACCCGGTTGCTGTGCTTATAAACAAGATCGGCCACCAGTTCTTTCCCGGTACCGGATTCCCCGCTAATGAGAATCGTAGCGGAAGAGTCCGCTACCTGATAGATCATTGCCCGAAGTGCCCGAATCGGCTTGCTTTCGCCGATCATCTTTTCCTTGCCGGCAAACCGCTCAGTTTCATTTTTCAGGTAATTCAATTCTTTGTATAGCTGTTGACGCTCGATCTCGCTTTCTTTCAGTACAGCGATTTTTTCCTCCAGAACTTTCTCGATATTCTTGCTGTATTTCTCAAGTTCAATTTCATCCAGTTTTTTCTGGGTGGTATCTTTCAGAATCAACAATGTCAAATGATCATCACTATACCCTTCAAAAGGCACATGACTGTATTCCACATAAAAGGAATCACTCAATTTTCTTTCAAATACCTTTCCATAATACTGCTGGCCATTCGTACAATTGAACGGGCATATCTCGAGTGTGCAAGGACTACCGGACCCTACAATGACCTCATAGCATTTTCTTCCCTGCTGGTTGCTAAACCGCCTGATAGCAGCCTGATTCATACGTTCAATGACAAAATCATCCTTGATAATGAAGAGCATATCCGGCAATAAGTCAAACAACGATTTGTTATTGTTAGAAAGTCTGCTAATTTCCTGTTCTGTGCTTGTCGCTATTTCACGCATTGCAATCACCATGGTTTCAATCTGAGCAGCATGATACAAACAATAAATAAACTTTGATGGCGTCGTAAAAAGCCCCATCTACTTCGTTGTAGCGATTTTACATTCACTCGGAATACTATATGTATGCCATCGCAAATGAAAAATCACTACGCCTTGTATATGGAACTTTTAACTTAGCCATCTTCACCGTTTTTGAGAGTTTTTCGAACTTGTCAAACTTTGACGGCTTCGTAAAAAGTCCAATATCTTCATTACGCACAATTTTTCAGAATTTCACGTCTATCGTGCGCCTTTTTGAAACAACACCACCTTGATTGTCTGAAATATGGTCGCAAGATCCATCCCAATTGATAAATTTTTAATATAATAAAGATCGTATTCAAGCTTTCGCAGTGCATCCTCCATGGAGGCACCATATGGATAAGAAACCTGAGCCCAGCCGGTAATGCCTGGTTTTACCATTTGCCGGATGGTGTAAAATGGTATATTTTTAGCCAATTCCTCCACAAATACAGGGCGCTCGGGCCTGGGTCCGACAAAAGACATCTCTCCTTTGAGAACATTAAACAACTGGGGCAATTCGTCTATGCGGGTCTTCCGCATAAACCGACCGTATCGCGTCACCCGGTCGTCTGTGGTACTGGCCCACACGGGACCGTCTTTTTCCGCATCTGCACTCATGGATCTAAACTTAACGATTCTGAATATTTTCCCGTTTTTCCCCACCCGCTCCTGGCGATAAAAAACCTCTCCCGGAGACTCAAGCTTTATAACAATTGCGCTAACAACAAATATCGGCAAGGAGATCAATAACATTACCGATGCGACGGAAATATCCATTATCCTTTTAATGCCTCTTTTCGTAATGCTCACGTAAAAACCGTCAGAAAACAGCAGCCACGATGGATTTACTCGCTCAACCATCACTTTTCCTGTGAGGTCTTCGTAGAATCCCACCACATCTATTACCTGTATTCCCATAAACTTGTATCGTATAAGAGTGTGCATGGGCATGCCGCGTTTTTCATCCACGGCTATCACTATCTTTTCAATCCTTCGGAGGGCACAGAGGTCATAAAGCTCCTCCACTTCAGCATAAACCCGGGTGCCGACCGGGACAACCTCGGGATTTTCCTCTCCGACAAAACAGACAATCGTAAAGCCGGAATCCTTTCGGTCTTCGATGGCCGAGACAATTTCCCCGGCAACTCTTCCGGTGCCGATCACTGCTATGGGATGCGTAAACATATGACGTTCAAGGGATTTGAAATAAAAATAACGCCATGAAACAACACCGGTGCCGGCCATGACTATCCCGGACCAGAAAATCCATGTGGGAATTGCGAGAAATGGAAAGAGAAAGTAAGTAAGCGCAAGGATGATGCAACCAAAACCAAGGGCCTGAAGCACCTGCAGCAGATGTTCGGAAAATTTCGGTATTATGGAATGGTCATAGAGATCGAAATAATAAAAGCACAGCTGGAACGCCAGGGTGACAATAATCGCCTTGAGAACATACATAAAAGCTAACGCATGGTAACTTTCATATCCGGACCAGGAAATAAAAACAGCATTTATGATTACAAAAATAAGCAACCCCTCACCTAAAATAAAAATTATATTTCGTAAGGGGTAATATTTTTTTAGTATATATGGCATTCGGTCTAACTTTTATTTTGTTTGTTCTGAATGATGGCGTCGCAAAACGTACCGTCTGCTTTCGTTGTAGAGGTGTTAATATTCTCGGGGTACTATATGCACGCTATCGCAAATAAAAAATCGCTACACTTGTATATAGAACTTTAAACATAGCCATCTTCCCTGATTTTGTGGCTTTATACGAGTGCATACTGATTTATACTACGGAAAAGTGTGAGACACAATTCAAAAGATGTTCTTTCGAGTAGTTAAGATGGGCATCGATTGAAACCATCGCTTATACGGATACTGCTATTTATAGTAACTGCTGTAGTCATATCCATACCCCATCTTCTTATCGATAAACGATTCAAATGTATTCTGTGGATAACCATTATAAACAAGACCGAGCAACTTTTCGGGACCGATTGAATCGACAAACTTTTTAACAAGTTCTTTTTTCGTAATACCGTGCCTGACCACAAGAATTACCCCATCCAGAGCTTTCGCCAATATACCGGTTTCGGAAGCAACGATATTGGGGGGGCTGTCAAACAGGATAATCCGATCTTCGTAACGTTCGGATACCTCTTTTATAAGGGTCTTCATCCGGTTTGAGCTCAATATTTCAGACGGGTTTCTCGGCGGCTTTCCACACGGCAACAAAGAAAGCTTGGCTTGCCCGGTTTTTCGGATAAGCATCGAAAGATCAATGTTATTTTTTAAATGGTCAACCAGGCCTGTTTCTCCGTGCACACCAAAAAGTTGCGCAAGAGAGGGGTTTCGGAAATCACAATCAAGCATAAGCGCATGATGCTCCATGTCCTGTGCAATGGCAATTCCCAAATTGGCGCAGATAAACCCTTTGCCTTCGTGTGGTGCTACGCTGGTAACAAGAATTGTTTTGGGCTTATTACCAGATGTCGGATATAAAATGGGCGTTCTTAAACGCCTGAAACTTTCAAACCATGGCGAATGGGGGTCGGTAGACATCTTCAGGCGCACATCCCATTTTTCATTTTCAAAAAAACCCTTCACCCCGATAAATTTAGCAGGTAATGTTTTGGAGGAAAGGTCTTGCTCCCTGTTTCTCCGAAGGAATGATTCTTGGTCCGTTGGTTCCGCACCTTTTTGCTTGGAATAAGATTTTTCAAATGCTTTTGACATTTTGCCCATCTAAACGCTCCTTCTCAACTGTTTGCCCGGCAGGCACGCTGCGCCTTACTGACTAAATAATGATCTCGCCCTGCATATAGAAATAGACTGTGGCGGCTATTATGGACAGCAGCCATCCCCCGAAAAGCAAAAACCATAAAGAGTTTTTAAAGGTTTGCCGCTTTTGCTCCTCTCTTGTGACAATTTGCGGAATGGCGCAGGTTACAGGAATCTCCAGGTAGTCCTCTATCTCTCTTGCATCTTTGAACGACGTGTCCAGAAAACTGAACAATACCACAATCCCCACGCCCGCTGCAAGACCTCCCCCGATTGCCATAAATAGGATTTTGGTGAACGATCCCTTGACAGGCGTTGTCGGCAAATATGCGGCATCTACAACCCTGAACTGGCTCCCTTGCTGTCGCTTTTCAAGGCTTTCCGCGGCTTCCGCGGCAAGACTCTGGGAGAGGAGGTTGTCATGGTAGTTTCTCAGCTGATTGTAATCCCTTGTCAGTGCGGACCATTCAGCTTCCCGCACAGGCGCCATATCGATCCATTCCTGGAATTTTTCCATCTGTTCCCGAATTCTTCCGGAATCGGAATGTAACGTTTGCATATTCATCTCGATTTCCCGGAGTTGAACAAGAAGCTCATTAATGCGGGGGTCATGTTCTTCCGGCGTGAGACCCGCGCCATTTTGCCCATCCGCACTTTCATCTTGTTGCCCCATAAATCCTGCACGGTCCGCTTCGAGCTGTCTGACACGATTTTCAGCTCTCTTGACAGCCGGATGCTCCGAAGTATATCTTGAAAGCATCTCCTGGAGATGCCTTCGCGCCTCTGAGAGATCATCCCGTCCGCGACCCCTTTCAGAAGCTGTTCCCATATCGACGGATCCGGCTCTCAACCTTGAAAGATCCCTGCGATTCTCGATCTGTTCGGAAATAAGCATTCGCGTCTGCTCGAGTTCGTGCATCCGCCGTTGCGTCGCCTGAAGCTGTTCCTGAAGGGCATTTAAACGGGACATATTCGAGGCGCGCTGATCCGGCATTTCATTGTAATGCTTGAGCTTGTAATCCCGCATTTCCGCTTCCTGCTTATCGAGAACCTCCTTGGACATACGGAGTTCGTCCTGGATATACCGGGTGGTTCCCATAACACGTTCTTCCCGGAGCCTGAGATTTTCCTCGATAAATCTCGATGCAAGGGCATTGGCCACCCGCATTGCTTTTTGCGGGTCTCTGCCCTGGTAAGCAACTGTGAACACATTCCCCTTGCCACGACCCATTTCCACAAAGACATGCCGGTTACGCATTTGTTCAACAACATCTTCTATGGGTCTTGTTGCCCGCATTTCGGGATAAAGATCGAATTCTCTTATGATCCGTTCAAGGCTGGATCGACTCATAACCTGCTGGGTCGTTGTATTGACCATCTCCCCGAATTGCTTTTCATCGTCCGGCGAGAGCCTGCTGGGATTGATCCGTTGCTGTTGATAGACTATGGATGCTTTTGATTCATAAATTTTCGGCATCCTGAGATAAGTGGCATATCCATAAGAAACGGCCAATAAAAGACAGAAAATAATCAGTTTATGCCAATCAAAAAGAAGATTCGCATGTTTTTTTACGACATCGGTCTGAGGCAGTTCTGTATTCATTTATTCACTCTTAAAGCATTTAAAGTTGCGGTTGTGCATCAATGCAATCCTGCAATCCCCGTGATTAAGCATAAATATTAATCATGAATGTTTCTGTCATCACCATCTCAAAAGCTCTTTTCCGGCAGTCAGACTGATGTAGAGACGGTGATTGTCATAACTTCTTGCCGGC
>SLIE01000461.1 GCA_007135795.1 Desulfobacterales bacterium | reverse complement strand
GGGCTGATCGTCTGTTTTCGGGCAAAAGCCAGTAATTGACGGGTGATGTCGGTGGCGCGGCGGGCGGCTTTCTGTATTTCTTTCAGATCGCTCTGCAATGGATCATCCGGAGTGATTTTTTCCAGGGCGATCTCGGCATAACCTGAAATCACGCTCAGCATGTTGTTGTAATCGTGGGCGACGCCGCCGGCAAGCTTCCCAACCGATTCGAGTTTCTGCGCCTGGAGCAGTTGCGCTTGCAGTCTTTCACGATCTTCTTCCGCCTGGATGCGGTCGGTAATATCGTTGTTCACCACGATAGCGCCCAGAGATTGCCCGTCATTGTCAAGTACCGGCGCGGTATAGTTCAGGATGATCTTTTTCTGTCCGTCAAACGTCTCTATCTCCAGGAGTTCATCCGTGATCGTGACCCCTTGTGTAAGTGTTTTGGCCAGCGCCCAGTCTGCCGCATCGATTACCTGACCCGATGGCAGGCGGCGCGCTTTAAACAGACTGTATTCTTCCATCGATACCGTGGGTTCAGCCCCCCAGATTTTGATTCCCGCCGGGTTGCCCCGCAGGAGTTTGCCGTCTTTATCCGCAAACCACAAACCGATGGGAAGCACGTCAAATATTTTGTTCAGGAGAAATTCCCTTTTCGCAAGTTCTTTTTCCGCGCTTTTGCGCTCGGTGATATCGATGACGACCACGGCGTTTAATTTGCCTCTGGTGGCCATCCGAAACTCAACATGGCGAGTGGTTCCGTCCTTGCACGTCACGGGGTGTTCCAGCGGTATTATTTCGGAGTGGTTTTTCCTTGCATCGGTGACGGCGTCTTTCCACTTGTGCTGAGCACGATTTCTTACGGCTTGGTTGGGGTATGCCAGTCGCCACCAGTCTTCGGCACGGGGAATTTCCTGCCGGGTGTACCCGAAAAGATCGAAAAATTTCTGGCTCGAATAAACGATTTTCTCCTGCTGATCCGATATGATGATCCCGACCGGTGCAAGCTCCGCAAACAGCCGAAAGGTCGATTCGCTTTCCTGGAGTTCCTGTTCCGCTTGTTTGCGGCGGGTGAGGTTAATGTCCACGGAAAATATCTCGATCAAATCCCCCGGTCCCCGCACGACGGCATGGCTAGTAAATATCCAGATCCCTGATCCGTCCTTTCGTTTGAGCAATAGTTCCGATGGCAAGACGGGTTCGCCCGTCGCGCCCATATGCTGAATTTCCTTTCGGATCCCGGGTTGCATGTCATCCGGTATGATCAGGTCAACCAGGTTCTTGCCGACAGCCTCCGCAGCTGTATATCCGTAGATTTTTTCGGAAGCCGTGTTCCAGAATTGGATAATGCCGTCAACAGTATATCCCTGAACGGCTATGGAGGGAATGTCGTTGAGCAGGTTGCGGAAACGCGCTTCGCTCTGTCGCAAGTCAATTTCCGACTGATGACGCGCGGTGATGTCGGCCGCGATGACCAGTAACTGGAATGGTTTATTGTGATTGTCAGGCAATATCTTTATTTTGTGCTCAACGATTTTTTGACTGCCGTCCTTGCAAAGCAACCGGAAGATGTATTTGGTCTGGGTCTTCTTTCGCCTGATCCCTTCCTGCAAATGCTGCTTTGCCACTTCCCTGTCCAGGGGATGAATGATTTCAAAAGCATTGCGGCCCACGAGTTGGTCCGGCAGATACCCGAGAATCTCTTCACAGGCTTTGTTGCAATAGAGAAAAAAGCCATTGAGATCCAGAAGCGATATCATGTCAAAGCTGTTTTCCGTTATGGATTGGTACCGTAACTCGTTTTCAGCTAAAATCCCTTCCATTTTCTTGCGTTCGCTAATGTTGTGGGAGATGGCGCCAATGGAACCAACCTCGCCGGAAGCATCGAGTAATGGGAATAAGGTGGTGATGAGATAAAATTCTTTTTCATGTGTCCGTGCGTGGTCTTCCACAGTGATCGGTTTGCCAGCGGCTACGACCTGTGAGATGCGATCCATGAACAACGCCGATGTATCCGCGGGGAGCAGTTCATGGAATGTTTTTCCGGCAACCCTGGAAACAGAGCTGCCAAGCATGTCAGCGGTCGCTGAATTGACGGCAACATAACGACCGTTGGGTTTGAACTCACTTATCAGCAGGGGACTGTGATCCAGGATCGCATTGAGTCTTTCGGATGTGCCGTGAAGTTTTTTTTCGATTTTTTTCCGCGCGGAGATATCGGTTGTGAATCCCTGGTAATGGATGATGGTGCCATTGTCGTCCCTTACGGCCCTGGCAGTGGTGGAGACCCAGTACATCGAACCGTCCCGACGGCGCAATCGGTATTCGAAATTGACCAATTCTCCCTGGATATCCAAAAGATGCTTGAAGGTTTTCCTGTCAGCGGGATCAGCGTACAGCTGTTTGTCAAAATCTGTTATGGAATTTACCAGTTCTTCGGGCGTGTCATAACCGTACATTTTTGCCAGGGCAGGATTCGCAAAGAGAAAGCGGCCATCCGGAGTGGATGTAAATATGCCGATGGGGGCGCTTTCCAGAATACCGACAAGCGCATAGGGGTCGGTATTCCGATTGTTCTGGTCACTTTGTTCATGAGGGTGTTTTTTCCCAAACATGTTTAACCTCGATCTTATTGGAGATGGTATGATCCCCAGGGATTTTATTGGTGCAACAGATCGTACAGGGTAGCGGGCTTTTCTGGATGTTGAATGACTACGCCGTGTAGTTGTATTTTTTATAAGTTATCAAAAGTAGATTACTTTAAATCAAAAGTAAATAAAGGTCTAATGGAAGTTGCGCCATAATTCATGGTGTCGGTAAATATATAGTTAAATCGGAGGTCAAAATTTATTCGTGAAGATATATTATGAAGGGCTCTTGTCAAAAGTTCGAAGGCGGGATGTTGTGATGCCTTGTAGCAACCCGGCATTGTTCGGGGGCGCCGGGTTGTTAAAAGGTGAGTGTAAAAGGCTTACTGCGTGATCTGGTCTTTTGCTTCAGCCTGGGCTTTTATTTGCTCATCTAGTTGTTTCAGGCTGTTTGTCAGGGAACTGACAAAATGGCCCGCACGATTAGCGGGCACGATTAGTGTTCCGACTTCGAGGATCTGATTGTCCGGACCGTTTTGAGTCAGCGTGATACGAAGGTTGCCGTTGGATAAAGTCATTTTAGTAAAACTGTCTGCAAAAATGTGCATTTTAGTACTCCTTGTACTCTTTAAGTTTTTTTTAATATAATGTTCAATACACTATCAATCTTATTTGACTTATCCAAGTCTTTTCAGCTTTGACAGGTTTTTTCTAACACCGCTGCTGTCTCGTTTTAAAAAATGAATTGATTTCAATAAGGTTTGTGCGTAAGATCAAGGTTGATTTAATGACTATCTCGGCAATGTGGATGGCGGATCAATGCCCGTCGTTATCAAGCTAGCGAGATCCTGGCGTCTCGGTCAATTACGGACTCGAGCCATTTAGACTTTTAATTGTATTTGAATTTTATGGACGTTTTCGATTATTTATCAAATATGCCTGACGAATTCATGGTTGCGGTTAATTACAATACCGTCGACGGAGTTGTGATCAAGCAAAACGGTCTGGCTGTAAACATTGATCCACCGGCTCTTGAAATTCGCTTTGGTTCCAATACCCGGTTGAATCCGGGCACGATCGATGTAACTTCGGATTGCCTGGTTTTTATTGAAACCGGTGACATTGTCACCTTGATATGTACCGTCGAGGAGAATTCTGAAAAAAATATTCTCCGCCTCAAGGTGCATAACCTCATCCAGCAGGTTGAAAAACGGGAATATTTCAGAAGTCCGGCACGAAGACTTGCCGTGACGGGATCCTGGAAAAACAAACCTGCAGGAAGCAACAATACTTTCAAAGTGAAGAGTTTGAATATCAGCAGCGGTGGTATGCTTCTGATTATGGATCAGCCGGTTCGCAAAAAAGACAGGCTTGTTTTTGAGATCAGACTGCCGGAACCCATCACCAAAAGTATCAAAGGGGATGCCACGGTGTTACGGGTCGAGAGGCAAGGTTCCGCCAAGTTTCTGGTTGCGGTGATGTTTGATAATACCGAAGAAATTTGCGACGATATAATGAAATTCTGTTTTGCGGAACAGCGGCGCCTGCTCCGGGAGAAAGTTTTTACAAAGGACATGCTTTAATTGGACAGTTTTACAGGCTGTTTAGAAATCCCTCCACTGCCGTAAATACCCGTTTCGACCCTTCGCCGTTTATAATGCCGTGGCGTGGTGTGTTCACCAGCAGATACGCTTTGTCATCGGACAATATCCGCCTGAATATCTTCATGGAACCTTCCGGGTTTACCACCGGGTCTTTATCGCTTTGTATGATCAGCGCCGGCATGGAAATTTTTTCAAGCCTTGGTTCCAGTGCATCCATGAGCCGTTCCATTTCAAGTACCGCGACAAGCGGATTGCGAAAATAGTTGATGTGCGGATTTTCCGGGTTGTTTTCAACATATTGCCGGACGACACCTTTCATCCGCAGCTTTCCCGCCAGGTTGTTCCACAGGTTGAGCGCGGGAATGAACCGGGCCGAAAAATCCTGGAGCTTTAAAGGGGGAGATATGGCAAATACCCCTTTCACACCGTCCACCCGGGTGCAAAGATCCAGCGCCAGTCCCGCCCCGAAGGAAAAACCACCCACTGCTACCTGCCTGCAAAGATTTGAAATAATGGCGTACCCTTCTGCCACGGAATCGATCCATTCACTGTATTTGCACCCGGCCAGGTCCTCGGGCGAGGTGCCGTGCCCGGCAAGCCGCACGGCATATACCCGGTAGCCGCGAGATGACAGATATTTCGCAAGGGCGCGGATTTCAAGCGGGGCGGCCATGTAGCCGTGCACGAGCAGTATCCCGGTCTCTTTTCGGATCTTTTCAGGGTGCTTCTCTGCAAGTAAAAAAGGGGCGCCCACCGTCTTCGGCTTGGATTCGCCGGGGATTGCATGCTTTGTATAATCCCTGTCAAAATCCAGGTTTGTTTTTTTTATCAGGTAGTCGCGGATCATGTACTGGATGCGCAGGGCGGGATGCATGGCAATGGTTTTGATCTGTTCCTGGAGTTCATCCAGCGGTTCAATCTCGTTTGCCGCCACGGCAATGGGATTTTCAATTCGGATCTGATGAAAATCGGGGGTTTCGGCAAAATCAAATGCTTTTACCAGCACGCCGTCCGTCTCTTCAATGACGCCTTTTTCCTTTGCAAGCTTGATAAAGCTCGATATTCTCCCGTGCGGGTCGTTCGTCAACAGGCTGATCTGATTTTCCAGAAAAGACTCGTGCCGGTGGATACCCAGTTTTTTGTAATCGATGGTGGCCGCCGCCAGGTATGTGCGTCTTTTGAGATCGATTTCATCGATGGCCATGTGGGGGTGATATTTCAGAAGCGTCGCCATGATATGGTCATGGTTGACGGTTGTCATCCGGTAGATGGCGGACATGTAGCGCCCCATGACGCGCAGTGCGGTTTTTTTCAGCATGGGCCGGGAGGGTATGGGGTCGTCGAAATCTATGGGTTGGTCAGAGGCCATGTCCGCATACACGGCCCGGCTGTTGAGATAACTCCCTGCGCGAATGGGGTCGCCGAAGCGGATATCCACGTCCACCCCGGAAAGAAGCATACTCCCTTCCAGCATGATCTCCTCGGTCATCCGTTCGGGGACTTCCTTCATTAAAAGGGCGGCCAGGCGATTGACATTGTTTACCTTGCCGCGCATGGGGGTGTAGGTGATGTTGACCGGTATGATGAAGGTTTCAGTGGTCATTACCGGACCGATCTCCTCGATGCCGAAAAGTTTGAGCAGACGCTTTGTTTCAACCGGGTTTTTATCCTGCATCAGGCCAAGCCGTTTCCGGTAGAATTCTGTTCGCAGGCCGAGTGTGGCCGCCCCGGTGTGCGGCGGGTGCATGCCGTCGGCGGACAGGATCATGAAACGGGCCTCGTTTTTGCCGGATGCATTGTAAACTTTCTTGTTTTTGACCATTCGGCCTTCGGGAAAGATGATCCATGCAGCCTCGCCGGTCAAAAGGGTTTTGACGATAAGCTTGTCGCGGTCCGGGTTTTTGTTGGACAGGGCACCCAGTTTTTCCATGAGTGTGCCCAGCCCCCCTTTGAACAGGGCACTATCTGCGAGGCTCCAGACAGGTCTCCCGATGGCGCGGTTGATGAGATAAGGCAGAAATATGGTTTCGATGCGCGTGAAGTGATTGATGACAAATATGAGCGATCCGTCTGGGATATTTTTTTCCCCGTGGCGTCTGAAGTTCGCTTTTGTGAGGCTTGACAGCGCGCCCACGGCATATCCGGCGGTTTGATAGGCGTATGGATTCATGGGTTTTCCTTTTGACAGGGTTTTTCCGGGGAGCGTCAGGCAGTCGACGCACGGCGTATCAGGGCGGCTATTCGGGTTCCCAGCCGCCGGATGTGCGACGGTAAACGGTTTTTTGGATCTCAACATAATTTGTCTGGTTCCACTGCCAGGTGATGGCGGCAATGGTGTTTTCGTATAGTTGTATCTGGCTGAAGCTGTTTGGCTCCCGGTTGCGTAGGCGACTGCTGGTGGCGCTTGCGCCCTGGATGCAGATCATGCTTCGGTTGATCAGGGTGTGAAAAGAAGTGATGTTGCCGCCGTATCTCAAATGCAGGTGTCCCCCCAGCAGCAGGTCCACGTCTGTTCGTTCAAAGGCCTGGAGGGCTGCCCTGGCATTTCGAACCAGGTAGGTGCGGGGTTTGTCGGGGGGCGGCAAAAACGGGTGGTGCGCAAATACGATTCGGAAAATATTCCTGCTAAGCGTGGATCTGAAAAACGATTCGGCGGCCTTCACCTGCGTTTGGGAGATGCCCCCTTCCTTCCACATGTAGTGCGGCACCCAGGAGCGGGCCGTATTGATTCCCTTTATGGCCATTGCATCGTCGACATATGTGGGATCCGTGTCTTCGTTGATATATTTTTTAAAACGCCGGTAGGGGTATTGGAAGCGCTCGTAAAGGTTGAAATAGGGGAGGTCGTGATTGCCCGGTACCACCATGTACGGCACCGGAAGGCGATCCAGAAAAGCACGCGCCTGTTTCCATTCTCGCGGTCTCGATCGCATTGTCAGATCACCGCTGACAATGCACATGTCCGGTTGGATCTGCCCGATTTGAAACTCAAGCCGTTCCACGGCCCCGGGCGTGAGTTTGCCGAAGTGAAGATCGGTGATATGGATAAGGGTTTTCATGGACTCCAGGGATTGGTCATGCATTATGCGTGAGGTGATTGTCAAGAGCCGTTAGTGGTTCCGGTCACGGGTCGTTAGTGCCATTTAAAAATTCTAAGTCCGGCTGCAAAAAATGCAACCCCGATCATTAAAAGCAGGAGCGTTGCCGGGGCGGTCTCGGCAAAACCGGCCCCTTCGGTGAAGACGGCGCGGAGGCCGTCCACCAGGAGGGTGAGCGGTAGTTTTTCGATTACGCCGATACTCCATTCCGGAAAATTGTGATACGAGAAAAAAACACCGGACAGCAGCATCAGGGGCATTACCAAGGCATTGATCATCCCGTTTCCGACTTCCGTCTGGGCGGTGCGTGACGACACGAATACAGCCATGCCGCAAAATGCGATATTGCCGGCGATGAAGACTGAGGCAAGGGCCCAG
>SLIE01000088.1 GCA_007135795.1 Desulfobacterales bacterium | reverse complement strand
TAATGATACCTGTTGGACGCGGTTTGCGCCATTTGAAGCCTGGAGCATAAAACGGTTTCTGGACCTGCCAGAAAACCCGGGACTGGAAGGTTTGAAAAAAGCCCTGATGTTTCGGATGTATTCACGGATCAATATACAGAGTGTAGTTGACGAAACCCCAAACAAGATCAGTTTTCAAATGAATGAATGCAGGGTCCAGTCTGCCAGAAAACGAAAAGGGCTTCCTGATTACCCCTGCAAATCAGCCGGACTGGTGGAGTACAAGACATTTGCCCGGGGGATTGACAAACGAATCAAAACCGAGTGTATCGGGTGTCCGCCCGATGCGCATCCGGATGAATGGTATTGTGCGTGGCGGTTTATATTGGAAGAGGGCGTGTAAAGCCATTATTGCAGGCAGGCGCTGAGCGTTCCTTCGCCCTTGCGGAAAATCATTTGATGGCCGTTTTAAATGACGTTGTCTGGCGCCTTTCCGGTGTGCGAGATGCATTTATTAAGCGCGGCCATGATTTTATCGAGATCTATGTCGTATTTTCCGGATACGACCGCAATGGAATCGAAAAGTGATTCACAGCAAATGCATTTTCCCGCCGTTGCGTCGTATTTTCGGAACACAGCTTCAGTCTCCCGGTAGTTGTATATGACATCAAACACCGTCATCCCGGGATTGATATCAGTCGTGCCGTCATTGTTGTCGGATGTCCGGCACATGATCTAATCCTTTTGACAACGTAGAATTTACAAAAAAAAAGCGTCATTGATGGCGTCGTAAAAGTTCCATCTACTTTGGTGTGGCGATCTTACATCCGTCATGAATTGCTCAGGCAATCAATAATCACATGTGCATCCGGCTGGTTGTTGTTTAATGAGTAATTCCATGCAATCCGGTATTTTTTGAATTATTTCGGCTACCTGGGTGGCTGGATGGGGGTCAGCGGATTTGCCGGCCATCCGGCTGATCCGGGAAGCCATTGAACATGCGGGTTGAATGTTATAACCCGCGCTGATAATGCCGGCAAGCAGGCCGGTAATGATATCCCCGGTTCCTCCGATGGCCTCCATCGCCGGGATTACGGGGCCGGTGATCGTATCGAGAATGCCGCTTTTATTCGCCACGATATCCTTTTCCCCCTTTACCAGCAGGTATCGGGCGGCATTGTGGTGCGCGTATGCCCGTTCAATTAACTGCCCTGCCTGCTGGTTTTCGTGCAGGATGAATCCCCTTGTGTAAAACGGGTGGGGTGCGGATTCATCCGCCAGAAATGCCAGTTCCCCGATATCCGGCGTGAAAACATCGTAAGCATTCGCCTGCCCACTCATTTTCGCGGCGTACATGAACCCGGCGTCGGCAATCAGGAGAGGGCGAGCTTCCATTTCATCGATGGCAAACAACACTTTGTTGTGCCAGTCCACATCCGGCTGGATGTAATGAAATGCCAGGCTGATATAGTGCCGTTCGGGAAGTGTTTCAACAAGGTATTCATACAGTTTCCGGCTCCCGAAGCCGCGTCCGGTATCCCCGACCAGAAAAGCCGTGGGGCCGGGTTTGCCGAAAAATCGACATGCCATGAAAGCAGATGCCAGAAGCGCCGCGGTCCCCCGGTTGATATCGATCTCGTGGTTCCCGATTAAAAGAGAGTCTTTATTTACGGATACAATTCCGTCCACGATCGGGAAATCATCATCCGGTACGGTACCGACTACTGCAAGCATTGTTTTTTTATTTCCTCGTATGCCATGTCAAGCGCATACCCGCAAAGGGTGTGACCGATACTTCTCGGGGATGGCGCGTCCCCGAGTTTCCTGCCGACCATTTTCCGGGCCAGATAAGGGACGTCCGGGCATCCGCCGCCGGATATGTTGACAATGAGCAGGGATTTTTTTTCAATGGTGATTTTCATGTTGGCGGCCCGCACCATTAGAAAATCGCCAAAGTCATGCGTAAAAAAGATATTCACCGGTTCAAGGAGCGGGCCTGAAACAGGGACCGTTTTCAGAGGGGACACGCCTGCTTCCGCCAGAAGTCGGTGGATATTCAAATGCTCGATCAGGGGGATTTCGATGACGAGATCACACCCGGTGCGGATTTCAGGCGGCGGCCCCATGACGCGGACGCGCCACCCGTTATGCTTGAGGACGTTTTCCGCCCGGATCACTTCGCTGGTATTTTCAAAAACCATGATCCCACGGTCATTTGAAGCATGGGGGTCTGCTGATTTGTTGTTTTTTTTGAATATATCCAGAAGTCCCAAAATTATCCCTATTATCCCCTGGTTGCCATGATTTTATAGTCCGGTCCATTTTCTTCAATACCCGTGACAACCCATCCCTGGTTTTTCAGCGCCCGGCTGACATTTTCTCGCGAGGCCTCGTTGTCGACGATGATGATGAGTTTCGATTCTCCCGAAGATTTTATCTCGTCCATTGTCAACAATACGGGTTGCGGACATGAAAGTCCTCGTGCATCCAGTGTTCTGCTCATGGTTGAACCTCTTTTGATTTTATCTTGCCAATTTTGATGGCGTCGTAAAAAGTCTCATCTACTTCGTTGTAGCAATTTTGCATTCGCTCGGAATACTATATGTAGGCCATTGCAAATGAAAAATCACTACGCCTTGTATATGAAACTTTTAACTTAGCCATCTTCACTCATTTTTGATTATTTACGAGTGTATTAGTTTTTTCTCTTTCATGAAAAAACCGATGCCAATGCATACGGCAAGGCCGATGATAACGGCTGAAATGCCATGCGGGCCCACGCCCGCCGGTGAACTGGCCAATCCAAAATTATGGGAAAAGGCAGCGCCGACAATCATCCCGAGAACAAAAATGGCCGCATCGCCGTCGCCTTCCCCGGAAAGAAACAACTGTCGGCCGGGACATCCGCCTGCCAGCGCGAAAGCCAGTCCGGCAAGAACCATCCCCAAAGCATTCCACGTATGGCTTGTATGGGCCACGGGCTGATTTTCGAATCCCGGGTTGAACTGTCCCAGTACCAGATTGGCGATAAAGGCGAATACGATCAGGGCGATCGCACCGGATAACAGGTGAATATGTCGGAAAAGCACCAGATCCCGTATTGCCCCCATTGTACAGAAACGGCTTCTTTGAGCCAGAAAACCGATAAACAGTCCTATTGCCAGGGAAACGACCAGGGGTGCGAACATCGCCCCCGGGCCACTGGCGCTATAGAATAAAACCCCGCTTTGGCCCTCACCCGAGGTTGGCGGATTCAGGAGCATCAATAACAGAAAGCCGGATACAATCAATGGCATAATCCACCCGGCAGCGGTCGGGAATGCCTTTGCCCGTCCTAAAGAATACCCTCCTTTTAGGAACAGGGTGCCGATCCACACGCCACCGACCAATCCCGCGATCCCGAGGATTGCGTTCCCATCGCCTCCCGCCAGTCGGAGCATGGCCCGCCAGGGGCATCCCAGGAAAACCAGCGCCCCGATCATGGCAAATACGCCGAGGACAAACCGTGCAATGGGTGCCGAGCCGCCGCGTGGTTTAAATTCCTTGAAAATGAGTGCCGCAGCCAAAGCGCCCAGGACGAAACCGATGATCTCAGGTCGCATGTACTGGACAACACCTGCCCGGTGAAGTCCAACCGCACCGGTAATATCTCTTACAAAACAAGCGACGCAGACCCCCATGTTCGCCGGGTTGCCGAAATATTGAAGTGATGCGGCCAGTACGCCGATAATTGCGCCGACGCCGATAATCCCCCATCGTGTTGCAAAAACATTTTTCATAATGCTGTCTTCCTTTCGATATTCGAAACTCCATTATGACGAGCAACAAAGATGCTGCTTTGAATAAAGCAAGGCATATTTATTGATCTGCCGCTGGCAATGCGGTTTGTGTTTCGATTTCTCCACAATCAAAAATAAGGAAAAATACACAAGAGTTTCGTATATATAGGAAGTCTAAATGTGTCAAATTGATAATTTCAATTCAACTTGTGCCAAGCCATTGGATTTATCAATATGCTCTCGCAATATCCTCGAAATTCAGAACCGAAAGTGAAATACGGTAGAATTATGATTTTCTTCCTTTGAAAAGGTAAAACCCCATAAAGATATTGGCGATAAGGCTGATGCCAAACACGATTCCCCAGGTGCGGGGGAGTCCGTGATGGTGGTGATCGTGCCCGTAGGATGCGGAACTATCGGAAAGCGTTCTCAACCTGGTACCCCCGTTTTCACCGGTTCCAATTTCAATGGAAACCCTTTCCAGGTGTCCTGTCCCGTCATCCGCCTGGATGCGCCAATTACCGGGGGATTGAGGATAAAAGGCAAATCTCCCGTTCATGTCCGTCCGCCCGTTCTGATATTCGACCGAGTCATTTTCCGGAGAGTACACAAGTACTTCAGCATACGCCATGGGTTGATTGTCCGAGTAAATGAATTCCACAACGACCGCTGATTTTTCATCGAGCAGTCGGTAGTCTGTTCCGTGCGCCGCGACCGGGTTTACCGCAATGGCCGAAAAAAACAAAAAGGTTCCCACAAAAAAGCATGTGCATATGATGCGATTCATTTCTTTACTCCAAATGTTAAAAATGTGGTGAATATATCATAATCTTTCTTGTCATCACCTGTGATGTCGATCCGGTGCCGTGCATACAGAAGCGCTGTATTCGTATCCGGTACAGTTACAATAGCCCGGCCGTTTTCATCTGTAACTGATTCATTCCCCCCTTCGGTGTAAAGGGTTGTTTCTGCAAGGGGTTGACCGTCGAATAATACAAGAAATTCAACTTCGCTGCCTGGCTCTTTATTTACGGGGTTCCCAAGGGGGACAATCTCAAAACGAAGCCCGGCAGGTTGTCCTGCGATATCTAACGGCTCAAGTAGCGACTTGGCATAATGGGTCGAGAAAAACGCGGAAAGCACCTGTAACCCTTCTTCTTCAGCTTCCGCTCGCGTAATGAGCCGTTTCCCGCGGGTGGTGTTTACCCGGTACCCCCACTCGCTCCAGGTGGTTGCCATGGCAATCCTTTTGCCGGCGATAAACCGCACCTGGTCTTGACTGTCAAGCCGTTCAATATCGATTGGTTCACCGTCTTTCCCGAACGCCCCGATTTCTCGGATGCAGTACGGATCATACGGGTCAATCCGGTCCGGTACAATTCCCCGGATTACCGCATATTGATCATTGGACGACTCGATCCACAGGTGGTGGGCGTATATTGCCGGCATGGCAATTGTCAGCAGTATAAAAGCAATTATGGTGTATTGGATTGTTTTCAAAATTGGCTCCTTTGACAGATCAAACAATTAGTATTTTGTTGTTTTAGCAGCTATCAGAAATAAAACTGGATTGAACCGTAATACAGTCTTCCATCTTCTATGTATTCTTTTTCGTCCGTCACATTTTCAATGGTCAGTCGCAGCGTGACAAGATCAAAAACTTCTCTCCAGACCGAAAGGTCAACCGTAGAAAAATTGGGTGCCTTGTTTGTGTTGAGATCATCGGTATACCGATGGCGATCGTGTTTTAGTAAAACGGATGCATTTATGAAATGGGGGTTTGAATAGCCGATTCCGGCACGGAATTTGTGTCGGGGGTCACCTGGAAGATAGTTGCCCTCCCGATCCGGATTTTCCCTGTCCTTTGTTATCTCCGAAATATTATATGTATAATTGAAAAAAGAAGTCAGACCGTATCCGAAATAATAAGACAGTTCCGTCTCTACGCCGTGGATGTCAACGGTGTTGATATTGTCGTATTCTTCTTCCCGGTATTGTGCATTACCGACAAAGTATGTATCCAATGTTCTTGTGCCGATATAGTCGGATACCCGGGACTGGTAGTAGGTAACCCGGGTCCATAAATTGTCGAAAAAGATCCGTTCCGCCCCCACTTCCCAGGAAACGATTTTTTCAGGGTCCAGGTCGGGGTTGGCCCAGCGCAGCAGTCGTCCCCCGCCGCGCTCATGCACTTTGTAAAGCTCGAAAAGAGAAGGGGTTCTGTATCCGTAAACAACAGAGGTCCTGAGGGTTGTCAGATCATCCGTGTGATAGACAATTCCGGCTTTGGGGGAAAAATTGTTCCATGTTTTTGACCCGTATGTATCATCAAAGGGAGGTCTGTCACGCGGATCCGTATCTCTTGCTTCGCCGTCAAAGTTTCGCACGTTGTCATAACGAACACCCGCATTGAAAATCAGTCTGTCATTCATGAAGCGGGTTGTCAAATCCAGAAAAGGGGATATGAATTGCTGGCGGCCTGAAGACTCGACTACACGGTCTCCGGTTACGGGCTCCTCTTCGTAATCCATGGAAACTCGTTTATACGCAAGACCAGTGGTGATCAGTGCATTGCCGGCTATTGGCAGGGTATTTTGAACCTCACCACCCCAAACGATGTTTTCGGGGAATTTTTCCTCACGGTCGGGAACAAAGACCCCAGCTGCCCTTCTGTCCTGGTAGGCTGTTTTTTCGGCCCGGTTCAGGTAGAGCATACCTTTCCAGTCGGCAAGATCACCGCGACGGGACAATCCAAGACGGTATTGATCCAATATGAGATCATCATAAAAAAATTCCCGGCCTTTTCCCATTTCATGCTGGTAATAAAGGCCACTGAAAGAAATATCGGTCCGTTCATCCGGCCTGTAGGTAATCTTGCCGAATCCCTGGCCAACCTCCCGGTGTCTTCTAAGCTCATACTCCTCAAGCTCATCAGGGTCGATCATATAAAATCCGTCACTTTCCTCATAGGCCCCTGAAACAAGCAGGCCAAATCGGTCTCCCATTTGGGAATGCAGACCGGATATCCCATAGGTGCTGGCAGAGCCTGCAATCCCCCTGATACTGGTTTTGCGTTTAACAGCGGGGGTTTTTGTAATGATATTGATAATGCCGCCCAACCCTTCCGAACCATAGGACGCGGATGACGGCCCGCGCAGAATTTCAATTCTTGCTATGCTTTCACGGGGTATTATGCCCCATGCAACCCATGCAATGGAATTGTTGAAATTGTCGTTCAGGGGGACGCCGTCCAGCATCATCAGCAGACGACTCCGTCCCGTCCCCCGCATGCTGAGATGACTCTGGATGCCGCCGGTCTGGGTGCCATAATGACTCACATTATGGACACCTGCCGAAAACCGCAAAATATCTTCAACCCTTTCAAATGGTGAATCCATGATCTCTTTGTCGGAGATGATGGTTATGCTTTGCGGCGCATCGGCAATCGCCACCTCGGCTCTTGAGGTGGAGACAATCACGTCTTCCATCCGGTAAAATTCCTTGTCTTCCGGGGTACACAAGGCCGCCGTGGGAAACAGGATGATTGAGACAAACCATAACATCGAAATCCATGAAAGTCTGTATCGGTATGGCAATAAACGTTTAACTAGTGTTTTCATTTTTTTCCTGTTTGAGGTGATGGATTTTTAGTTATTTACAGATTCTGAAAAATCGTAAACGGCCGGAACATGGGTTTTCATGAAAACAAAAAGGCCACGAAGACCCATTTTCCGTTTACGGAAAAAAATGGGCCTTCGTGGCCTTGATATATTTTAAATTATGCCTGTTACAAAAGTGCGGTCATACAAGCTGTTGTAGCGATCCTTTGCTACTGCATTTCCAGTAACAAGGAGTACCAGATGGCCGCAAGCGGCTGATTCCATTGGTTCAATTAATACTT
>SLIE01000502.1 GCA_007135795.1 Desulfobacterales bacterium | reverse complement strand
GGCAGGGTAGTTTGTCACCTCTAACGTCAAGGTAGCGAGAGGGTTCCCCCACCGGCCCGGCGCCGGGCCGGTGGGGGAACCCTCTCGCTACCTTGACGTTAGAGGTGACAAACTACCCTGCCAGGGGGCGTCTTCAAAGGCGTGATGTTGAGATTCAATTCATTCAACCGGTAAAACAGATCCATTCTGAAATCATTCTTTTTTACAGCTTCTGCCAAGCCTTTGTTTGCTGACGCGACAATCCGCATGTCCTCGGGTGTGACTGTCCCGAAAAACCCAAGCTCACCCGTTGGCTAAAGAGCTTCCTTGTATGGAAAGTAATGATTTTTATCCCATTCTGAAAGATTGGGCAAAAGCTTCTTGGTTGCAAATTCGCGCACTGTCTTTCTAAGTATTTCCTGTTCTTTGGTCCACGAAAAATCCATTGAATTATCCTTCTCAAATATAGTGTCCCCAAGTAGTTAATATCAATCTAACCAAAGCTGAAAAAAGATTGATGACCCGTTTATTAAAAATCCATTGAGCGCCCCGGCGTGTCTACTTGCATGGTTAATCTCAACTTTTCTCCTGCAATGGCTACTCAGCATTTCGGAACTTCCGGAATGGTTTTCCGTACCCACGAAAAGAGTTGTATATGTGAATCCAAATTTTAATACACACTGGTGGATAGCGCTGGATACCGGGCAAAACTTCGTGAGAGATGTGTCAAACGATTTTTACAACGCCATCAACATTGAAAATCCTTATGATTATAGACAGCAATTACCATGCCCCTTTCCTTGCCAATGAACAGCATGTATAGAAATCGAAGATCTCAAGAAAAGCAAATTATTGTTTTTCATATTAATTACATATCCTAACTTAAAAAACATATTAATCATATCTCTCTCAAGACCATCTCTCAGGTCACTTTCCCTGGTTTTTTTGGAGTTACGAATGATGATGCCTCCTTACCGATTACCCCCTGCCGGGTTGCCCCCCGACATTGCCCGGCGCCGCTCCCGGGAGAGGCCGATCGGACCCCCTGCATTGCCCGGATAAACACCCCTGTTTTTTAATTTTCCCCGAATCTCTATTCGACAAAAGAATATAGCGCCAATATTTTCTAATAAAGCGGTGCAGTCGTTACACCGTTTGTACCCGTACGCCCATTGAACAATATCGTTGATCATTACCTGTGATCAGCCCGGCAAGCACTTTAAATACCACGTGATCAATCCTGAGAGAACTTCTGCCATGTACCATGTATATTTTGGCTTAAAAAACAAACCCTTTCAGATTAATACGGATGCTTCATTTCTCTGGGTCGGGGATAGGCATAAAGACGCCCTTTCGGTTTTCAGGTACGGCTTGTTGGAATATCGCGGTTTTATGGCTCTGACGGGAGATAGCGGCACCGGCAAAACCATGTTTTTGAATGCCGTTTTAGAAAACCGGCACCCGGATGTTCTGCTAGCCAAAATAGCGGACCCCGAACCTGATTTGCTGGGTTTCATTAACTCAATTGCTATTTCTTTCGGCATAAACGTGTCTTTTCAATCCAAAGGCCCTTTCATCGATCACTTCGAACAATTTCTCAACAGACAATATCATTCGGGCAAAACCGCGTTGCTGATAATCGAGAAAGCCCAACACCTCACCCATGAACAGCTTGAGGAAATCCGGGTACTGTCGAACCTGGAAAAACCCAGCACCAAACTCTTAAATGTATTGTTCGTCGGAAATGACACGTTCAATGAGATGCTCCTGGATGACGAAAACCGATCCATTCGCCAGCGAATCACGTTCAGCTATCATCTTGAACCTTTAGACAGAAAGGAAGTCGGCGAATATATCTGGCACCACCAGCAGGTGGCGGGTGCCAAAATGAACCTGTTCACCAAAAATTCCATAGATTGCATATATGTATTTTCAGGAGGGCTTCCCTTTTTAATCAATATAATATGCGATTGTGCGCTACGTGCTGCCTATACCCGCAACAAAAGACTTGTCTCGGATATGATCGTTTCCGAATGCGCCCGCATCCTGGAGGAGCGCCTATTTCCAAAACCGGATGAGACGATGGGTTCAACACCTGTTACTGCTCCCGGCAAACAGTTGGCGGTAACTCAAGAAATCTCGAAACCCAGACGCAGAAAAAGAATGCTGTCTGCCCTGTCTGTGCTTTTGCTCCTTCTGGGGGCTTATTTTACCCACCTGTGGATTCCTGCATCAGCAGGTTGGTTTGATACGTTTACGGAAGAATGGATAACCGGCAAGCAGATCGCACAAACCGTAAAGCAAAAGAGTCCAGCCGTTCCTCCTGATTCGAAAAAAATATCCCGTGCATCAGAAACACCGGCAGTTCCGGAAAAAATCCTGATACATTTTCATCATGACGGACATGATCTGGACCCGCCTTCGGTTGAAGCATTGGATCAGGCAAAGGATTTATTACGAATGAACCCGGAACTGAAAGCGACTGTCGTGGGGTATACCGATTCAGTGGGAAATCCGCAATACAACTTGAAACTTTCCAGGTTGAGGGCGAACATCGTGGAAAAACACCTGAGCGGCAGCGGAATCAACCCTGACCGAATCGATTCAAAGGGAATGGGCATTCAAAATCCTGTGGCGTCAAATGATACCCTTGCTGGAAGAAGGTTGAACAGGCGGGTGGAAATACTATTTTATCCAGATCCAACCTCTCAATCAAGGCATTGAAACAGCAGAGAATCTTTTACATAACGCCGGCATCATTGTTTTTCTCAGTCTTAGCCATTCTTGCATATTTATCGACTTTTACGATGCCATCAAATATGGATCTCGCGTATTTACGCCATCATTTTGCCATCCCGAAAGACCACATCGTGCTAAAAAAAAGCAAAGGCTAAATTTCACCTATTTCAACACACTTCAAAAGCTTATCGTGATCCAACCTCTATGATAAAAACTTTTGTTTGCAGATGTCGATTAAAATATTATAGAAATAGATTATTTTGAAAACCGGCGCATAGTTTAGAAAAAATGACTGAAGCAACAGAAATTCGGGAAAGGGAAGCATTTTTAAACTAATGGGAAATACAGGGTTAAAAAACATCATACCGGGAATGATTCTTGCCAGGGATATAAAAGATCAGCAAGGACGGCTTCTGGCGCCCGCAGGCCAGGAAATCAGTCACAAACTTATACGGGTATTCAAGATATGGGGGGTTGGGGAGGTTCATGTCAAGGATCCGGAAGACAATATCACTGAGAACGCCGAAGAACTTGCAACGCCACGGCATATTCGCGAAAAAGCGGAGAAAATAACACGTTACAGGTTTCAATACAATGACTTGAATACGCCTTTTGTATTTGAGTTGTATCGGATCAGCTATTTAAAAAAAGCCCGGCAACTTCAAACAAATCCGGACACTGGTTATTTTTACAATACCCTGGAAGCAGACGAGATGACCCGGAAAAAACCGGGGATTCACAAAAAGAAAAGAGTCAATGCAGAACACCTGGTTAACAAAGCATTGCGCCTGGGTACAATTCCGGATATTTATTATAAAATCATTGCCGCAATCAATGATTCAGAAGCATCCCTCAACGATATCGCCGGGATTGTCAGCAAGGACATCACCCTTTCAGCCAAAGTTCTGCAACTCGTCAACAGTAGCTTTTACAGTCTACGACAGAAAGTCGATACCCTGACCTGGGCGCTGGCCCTTATTGGTACGAACCAGTTGATGACCATCGTCAGTGGCGTATCAGCGGTTTCTTTTTTTAAAAAAATACCCTCAAAACTTATCAACATGGTAGGCTTTTGGGAACATTCGATCGCTTGTGCCACCGCTGCAAGGCTTTTATCGACCTATTACCCGGAGAGACTTGATTCTGAACGTTTTTTCGTGGCTGGACTGCTTCATGATATCGGCCGACTGATCATGGTTCAAAACCTCTCTGCGGATTATTATGATCTTTTCAAACAAGCCAGATCCGAAGAGATATTTCTTTTTGCGGCAGAGGCAAAAAAATTCGGACTGGATCATTCGGAGATCGGTGCTCAGCTTTCTTCTCACTGGAATTTGCCCGATAGCCTTTCCACCATGATCCGTTGTCATCATTTCCCGAAACACGCAGGGGCTTTTCATGAAAATGCCATTGTAAATCTGGCTGATATCATTATAAATGCCCTTGAAATTGGAAACAGCGGGGAATTTTTCGTACCGGTAATCAATCCGCGGGTTTGCAGTGAATTGTCGCTGGACAAGAATATGATACAGCCTGTGGTAAATGAAATTGAAGACCAATTGGCGGATATTTTCGAGATTATCTATGGATCCACTGAATAATAAACCCGATATAAACCAGGTTCAAAGGCTTGAGGAAATCGCAAGGTATTCCATGGCCGCACTCGAACTGTGCGCTGCCATGGGAGATTATCAAACATCTTTGACCAAGTTTAAAAACAGAAAGGACATCTTTGAGCGCGCCGTCCAGGGTCTGCGACAAATGATCCCCATATCCCTTTATGCTTTCTATTCAGTGGATGCACATGATTTTGATATTGAACTCGAACACTGCGAACCCCCGCAAAAACAGGTTTATATCAAGGGCGTGGTCGACTTTTTGATAGATAAAAACATTGTCGCACGGGCTTTTAGAGAAAAACGGACATTGACCGCCCGAACACCTGACCATAAGTATCATCTTCTGATTCATGCATTGACAACCACCGCAAGATCGTACGGTGTTTTTTTCTGTTTTCTGGAAAAAATTCCCCTTGAAATGAGTATTGTTGACAAGATAACGACCATCGTCATGAAGTCGACATGCTACGCACTGGAAAATTTCGATCTTTACCGGTTGGTCGATCAGAAGAATGCCGAGCTTACGGAAAAAAATACCCGTTTATCCGAATCGGAAATAATCTATCGCAACACATTTGAGAACACGGGGAATCCAACGGTTGTGGTCAATTCCGAAGGGATGATTACTTATACCAACAGCCAATTTCTGGCTTTTTCAGGATGGGACCGCTCACACCTGATTAACAAAAAGAGACTTACCGATTTCATTGTTCAATCAGGAAAATTTGATTTTGCGCTGCTTTTATTGGCATCTGAAAAAGAAATCACTGATAATCCAATTACATACATCTTTGAAAATGGTGCAACAGGAAAGAAAAACGTGTTTCTAAAGATTTCCTCACTTGGGATAGACTCACAATATATTGTTGCCATCATGGATGTGACCCGGATCAAGGAAGCTGAAAAAGAGTTGCTGCATCATGCGCTTCACGACCATCTCACGAGTCTTCCCAACAGAATGCTCTTGCAGGACAGGCTCAGTCAGGCCGTAAGAAAGAAAAAGAGGAACGAACAAAATGATTATGCAGTATTCTTTATCGATCTTGATCGTTTCAAATCCATCAACGACACCCTGGGCCATGCCGTGGGGGACCTTTTACTCATACAAACAGCCAAGCGAATTCAGTCTTCCCTGCGTGATGTGGATACGGTTGCCAGGTTTGGAGGGGATGAATTTGTAATCCTGCTGGAAGGGGTACGGGACAAAAAAGCTTGTGAAGTCTTATCTCAAAGAATTTTTAAAAAATTCAGTACCCCGATCAATATCGCCGATCAGGAACTTTTTATCAGCATGAGTATCGGCATTCTTCTCAGCAGCATGCACAACGTTGAAGAAGTCGATGTCATAAGGCTTGCCGATATGAGCATGTACGAGGCAAAAAAACTGGGGCGCAACAAAGTCGTGTATTCCCATGAAATCGAAGAAAAGAAGATAGAGAAAAAACTATACCTGGAAAATCATTTGCTGAAAGGTATTCAGGCGGACGAATTTTTCATCCAGTATCAGCCGATGATTCGATTAACCACAAATAAAATCTTCGGGGTTGAGGCCCTTGCCCGCTGGCGGCACCCAGAGGTAGGAATCATCCCGCCCAACACGTTTATTCCCATTGCAGAGGAATCAGGACTCATAATCCCCCTTGGACGAAAAATAATCGAGCTTGCATTTACGGATTATGCATGCTGGATGGATCGTTTCCCAGAACTGACGGACTTTCAGCTATGCATCAATTTATCGATCAAGCAAATGCTTCATGATGATATCGTCGATGATATCCAAAGCAGCGCGGGTTTATTGAAAATCCCCCTTCAAAATGTTTGCTTGGAAATAACGGAAAGCCTTTTTATCGATGATACAAAACAGGTTGCCGACACGATACACAAACTGAAAAAAATCGGGGTTTCAATTGCAATCGACGATTTTGGGACAGGTTATTCTTCGCTGAAATATTTGAACCAGTTTTCCATAGATATGGTGAAAATTGACAGGCTCCTGATACACGACATCACTAAAAACACAACCAACTTCAACATCGTCACTTCCATGCTCCTACTTTGCGAAGCAATGGGTCTCAACGTCATGGCAGAAGGGATAGAAGACATCAAGCAACTCGAAAAACTCATCCAAATGAAATGCCAACTTGGCCAGGGCTACCACTTCGCCCCACCCCAGGACAAAACCGCCATCGAACAACTCATCGCCAAAGAGAATACCCTTCCCCTTCCTTAACCCGCACTTCCATTTTGTACTTGCCTGCCCGAACAAAAATCCATGACAACAACAGTTCTCGTACAACCCTGAATTACAAATTCAAAACGCCACTTACGGGCGCATCCCACCCTAACCCCTGATCCCGTTTCAACGCTCCATCAAGTGCGTTTGCAATAAAATCCGGAAACGGTGCGGATCGACGTTTTTCCAAATCCGCATGCGTACCCATCGATTCAAAAACAGACGCCAGCTGATTTGAACTCTCGTTGATCATAAAATGCATGAAGTGAAACCGTTTGTCCGTGCGGCCGAGCACCCGGGTACGCAGGGCGACGGTCTGTCCCTCCTGAATTTCACTGAAGTAGTTGAGAAACTGTCTCAGCGCAAAGGCTCCGGCACGGGACGTTTGAAAGTAATCGGCCGTCATGCCGAGGGTTTCGAAGAAATGCCAGGTCGCCTGATCATAGAGCGCCATGTACCAGCGCACATTCATGTGCCCCATGGCATCGATGTAATCCGCCGGAATCGTCTCCCGGTAATAAAGCGGAAGTACCTGGAGTTGTTCCAGGGTTACCCGGCAGCCATTTTGCGATTCTCTGATGCCGCAATTGGTATTATTATGAGTGGACACAAAAATTTCCTTTATGCTGATATTTTTGGGATTGATGATTATCTGCGTGCCATTGAAACGCCGATGGTGTCGTAGACTTAATGTTTCATTGAAAAGCCAGGCTGTCAAGTGCCGGCGTTTCCCCTATATCAGGCAGATGTCGCGCCCACTAACAGTTTATGCTAAACCGATTTGAAATAACAGCATATTGTTGATAATCTGAAAAACTATTCAGACGAATTCAAAAACTGTATTATTGCAAGAATGTTGCCAGCATCGAGCACTTGTAATAAGCAACAAGAACCTGAATTAAATGTAACGGCATGCGCAAGCCTTTAAAATGCGCTGGCCTTGTAAAGGATTTTTCCTGGAAAAGGATACTATCGAAAAAAATCATAAATATAATACGTAAAATTTTAGTTTTCATAGGATCGTCCTTATATATGTAATTGTAATCAGTTATATTCATCATTTTTGGGACAAACGTATCTTGTTTCCTGAAAGAAACGCTT
>SLIE01000392.1 GCA_007135795.1 Desulfobacterales bacterium | reverse complement strand
TGATCATCATGTGTCGGAAACCCTTAGAAACAAACCGGCCCGGGGGTATATCATGGACCCGGATGCTCCGTCGGCCGCCCGGGTTATTTATGAATATTATGGCGGCAAGAATACGTTCCCCTCTTTTTTTGACGAAATTATGGAAGCCGTGGACAAGGCGGATTCAGGTGACTTTTCCCGTGAAGAAATTCTGCACCCCGAGGGTTGGCCGCTTTTGAATTTTCTGGTGGACGGACGTACCCGTGTGGAAGAATGGGGGGATTTCAGGATTGACCAGATCGCATTCAAAAAGAAACTTGTGGATCTGATGGGAAAGATGAGCATCGATGAGATAATGGCGTTTCCGGATGTCAGGGAACGTGCCGAAGTTTATTTCAAATACGGAGAAAAATACAAACAGCAGCTGATGTCAACCGTACGAATATACGATAATGTTGCCGTGATTGATTTCAGGGAATGTCGTTCGATTTATCCCGGAAACCGGTTTATCATTTACGCATTGTATCCCGAGTGTAATATTTCCATCCAGATCAAGCAGGAAAAGGAAGATCCGGTAACGACTTTTTCAGTGGGAAAATCGATCATTAACCAGACGTCGGATGCAAACATCGGAGAACTGATGTATGAATACGGCGGTGGTGGACACCGTGCCGCCGGGGCGTGTCACGTGGATAACGATCAGGCGGACCGGGTATTTGGTGAAATCCTCGGAAAACTCATGGAGGAAAAAACCGTTTCTCTGAATTGAGCGACAACAACACCCGTTTATTGGACATTCAGATTGCTTCAGGCATGTTGTTCTGTTGTTTTCTGAATATTCACCGTGAACCATTTCACAGCTTTTATGCAGGAGTAGTCATCATGACACGCCAAAACGACGTATCGGATACATGGCATCAATTAAAAACCCATGCGGAAAGAATGTCCAGAACCGAGAATCACCTGTCACATTTGATACAACAGGGAAACCGGCTGGTTGATTTTTCCGTGAACGGCGGCGGCATGATGTATGATTTCAGCCGGCAGAGGATTGACCGGGATGTCATGCAATCGCTCTATGAACTCGCCCGGGGGAAAAATATCCGGCAGCGCTTTGTGGATATGGTCGAGGGCAAAACCGTCAACAAGACGGAAAACCGGGCTGCCTTGCACACGGCAGCCCGTGATTTTTCAGACCGGGAAATAAACGTGAACGGCGTGCATGTCAAGCCTGAAATCGGCCGGGTTCGTGATGAAATGAAAGCCTTTTCGGAAAAAGTCCAAGCCGGGGAGATATGCGGCACGACCGGTAAACGGTTTGAGCATGTCGTCGTTATCGGGATCGGCGGATCGTACCTGGGGACAGAATTTGTCGCAAAGGCGCTCGAAGGGCTTGCTGACCGGAAGATATCCCTGCACTTCCTGTCAAATGTGGATATCGACTGTTTCGGCAGCATCACTGAAAAAATAGACCCTGAAACCACCCTGTGGGTTGTCATTTCCAAGAGCTACACGACCACGGAAACCATGGCAAACGCCCGGCAGGCGGAACGGTTTATTCTCCGCCATAACCTGGATACAAGAGATCATATCGTAACCGTAACCAGCAAGGGAAGTCCCGGGGATGACCCTGAAAACCCGGCGCTTGCAGCCTTTCACATGTTTGATTTCATCGGGGGGCGCTTCAGTGTCACATCCGCCGTCGGCGGCGTGCCGCTCAGCCTCTACCTCGGATATGACCGGTTTGAACGTTTTTTGAAAGGGGCGGAAGAGATGGACGAACATGCCATGAGCGCAAGTCCCGAAAAAAACGCGCCGCTCATCGCTGCCATGCTTTCCATATGGAACAACAATTTCCTGGGATACGAAGCAAACGCCATCATCCCTTACAGTTCTCCCCTTTCCAAACTGCCCGCCCATATTCAGCAGCTTTACATGGAGAGCAATGGCAAGGGGGTGACCCAGGCGGGTCAAACCGTTGAAGAAAAAACCGGCATGATCATCTTTGGGGAACCCGGTACCAACGCCCAGCATTCATTTTTTCAACTTGCTCACCAGGGACGCCCCTTCCCCATTGATTTCATTGGGGTGATCAAGCCCCATTACGATATGAACACTCAAAAATCAAAGGGTGTGACCAATCACCAGGAGTTGTGGTCCAACCTGATAGCGCAGCCCCAGGCGCTTGCTACCGGCAAGTCCGATTCGAAAAATCCTGCCGGAAATTTTCCAGGCAACCGTCCCTCTTCCACCATACTGATCAAGGAACTATCCCCGGAAAATATCGGCCGGCTGCTTGCTTTTTATGAAGCAAAAACCGTATTTGAAGCGTTTATCTGGGAGATCAACCCCTTTGATCAATTTGGTGTCGAATTGGGCAAAGTCATGGCTTCGGAGGTCAGATCCGCCATCGCCAAAAAGAATGAAGACCCGGGTTACAATTTTGAAGGGGTGGGATCAATTGAAAAGCGTTACCTGGAGATTCTTTCGAATGGCGATTTTTCGGGAATTTAAGTAGTGTCGACAAAAGAATCTGACACAAACTGGAACATACAGAAAAAGCACGGAAGGTTTCTTCCGTGCTTTTTCTTATTCAATTGCTATTTGGGTATGCTTTGTGCCCGGGACCTTTTGCCTGTTAAAACCTATAAATCATCGCACCCCATGTCAACCCGGCGCCGAGGCCTGCAAATAACACCGTGCTCCCCTTTTCTCCGATGAGCTTTTGTTCGATTGCCTCATCAAGGGCGATGGGAATGCTTCCCGCGGTGGTATTGCCGTATCGCTGGATATTATGAAACATTTTTTCTTCCGCAATCCCCATGGATTGTTGGAATGCCTGGTTGATCCGGAAATTTGCCTGGTGGGGAATAATCAGGTCTATGTCTTCAATGCCCAGTCCCGCCTTCTCAAGAACAGCCTTTGTCACTTGCGGCAATCGGGTAATGGCAAGTTTGAACACGTTTTTGCCATCCATAATCGGGTAGTGTCTCCCCTCATCGAGCATCTCCCGAGAGAGGCGTGGATTCTGGCGGGATGCCGGTGCTTCGGTCATCAGGGCATTTGCGTATTTCCCCTGGGAGTGTACCGAACAGGCCAAAACACCTTGGGACTCGTCTGTTTCAATCCCTTCAAGACAGACAACACCCGCACCATCACCAAAAATAACGGTGACGTCCCTGCCCTTGGTTGAAATGTCCAGACCTGTGGAGTGAACCTCTGAGCCCACAAAAAGTATTTTGTTTGCATGACCGCTTTTAATGTATGCGTCGGCTGTCAGCATGCCGTATAAAAAGCCGGTGCATTGCTGCCGAATATCCAAAGCAGGCGTGTCTTTCAGGCCGAGTTTCTCCTGAAGAAGGCAGCCGGAGCCGGGAAAAAACAGATCCGGGCTAAGTGTCGCGAAGATTATGAGATCAATGTCTTCAGGTTTCCAGCCGGCCCGTTCCAGAGCGATTTTTGATGCTTCCAATCCAAGATCGGCGGATCCTACGCCACCTTCCTCCGGGACCCATCGTCTCTCCCGGATACCGGTTCTTTGCTGGATCCACTCATCGGAAGTCTCCATTAACTGTGCCAGATCATCATTGGTTACAACCCTTTCGGGCAGGTATCGTCCGGTTGACCGGATAATCGATTGTTTCATTAAGCAAGCTCCTGATAAGTAGAATCATATAGTAATGCAGTTTGATGGCGTCGTAAAAAGTCCCTTAGGCATGGCTTTGTGGGATGCAGCTTATCATTTAACAAGCATCTCCTGAGATACTTCCTTTGATGCAAAGGATTTGGCTTTTACCGGAACTCGGGGTACAGCCCACCGTACCCTGCCCTTGTCATCAAGGTTTTCCGGAGATTTTGCGTACACTCGGTACTGTGGTAGCTATGGAATCAGGAAACAGGTTGCAGCTTATTTACATTCTTGGCAACCGGTCCGCGCTGGCTTTCCTCGACATCAAACGATACGGCCTCGCCTTCGGCAAGCGTCTTAAATCCCGAATCATTGATTGATGAATAATGGACAAAAATTTCACGCCCCTCGTCCTGTCGGATAAAGCCATATCCCTTTTTGTCATTAAACCATTTCACTGTTCCATTTTCCAAGGCTAAACCTCCTTTTACTTGAAACATTTACCCATGTGCAGCTAAAACCGTCTTCCGAATGAGTACTTTTGCAATAAAATTTCTTCCTGAAATATTTTTCTTGAGCATGTCTATTTTGCATCCGGCCGATTTATTTCAATGGTATATTTCTGCTTCAAGGATGCAATGTAAGGTTCGATCTGACTAGCTACGTTTAGGCGTCTGAGCTCTTGTTTGATATTGTCTTTAACATCATCAAATGAGCGCAGTTCTTCTGGACGTCGATCTTCAAGTTTGATCAGGTGATAGCCAAATGGTGTTTCAACAATCTCGCTGACCTCGCCAATTTCCAGGTCGAATGCAGCAATTTCGAACGGTTCAACCATCTGTCCCCGGCTGAAAAATCCGAGGTCTCCGCCATTTTGCCCACTCGGACAGGCTGAGTGATCTTTTGCAAGTTTCTGGAAATCGCCACCCGCTTTAATTTCTTTCTGAATAGATTCGATTTTCTCTTTCCCGCCGGAGCCAGCTTCGATAAGTATGTGCCTGGCCCTGATCCCTTCAGGCGATCCGTAGTTTTCGCGGTTCGAATCATAAAAAGTTTTTATCTCTTCTTCCGAAACATCCGCTTTTGATCCGATTTGCATTTCAAGCAGCTGTTGGATCGCAAGGTTGGCATGTATTTCATTCCTTAAAAAATCAACCGTATATCCGGTTTCACGAAGCTTATTTTCAAATTCCGATTCACTGGGAAAGCTGTTTTTAATGGTTTCAAACTCAGTGTCGATTGCTGTTGAATCAATCTCGATGCCGTTGCTTTTGCTTTCCTGAAAAAGCAATTCTTTCTCAACGAGGTTGTTTAAAACGTTCTGTTTGAGTTCATCGAGTTGAGATCCTTCGGGAACGTATCCCAACTCGGCATAACGATTTTTGATCATTTCAACGTTGCGATTAAAATCTTCAACAGTAATTTTTTCATCGTTAACAATGGCAATGTAGTCCAGACTATCCCCTTCTGATTGGGCGATTGCCGAGACACATACCATAAGTGAAATTGTCAGTAATGTTACAAAACAAACGATGCCGGGTTTGATCCCTTGATAAAATTCAGTACGCAAATGAAGTTCTCCTTACAAGATACACACCCGCTGGAACGGGGTGTATGGAAAGTAAAAAACGGGTTAAAAATTGCATCACTTTATAGATAGAAAGAGATACGTTTAAGAAAACAAGATGTCCCGGAAATTTGTCTTTGATAAGAGGAAGTTTGGAATAAAACAAGATGTAAACTCTTTTTTACGGGTAAATCCCTGTGAATTATCGTTCTACGACCATAACAAAGCAATTAAGGGACTATTTGAGTATCGTAAAAAAATTATAAACGATTATCAAGTTATTTTTTAAAATATCCGGGTGCTATCTTTGCCGCATGAATGATACCAACGGATATTTTACTTGCCTTCCTTGTCCAGAAGCCGTTCACCTTCTTCTATGGTTGTAACATTGGACGCGTGATACCCCACCTCATAAGAGATGTTGTCAAACTGAAAATGAGCCATGGTCCCCATGGGACGACGTACCCGAACTACTTTTGACATCCCTGCAGCAATAAGATCCATTTGTGTCTGCCGGATATATTCATCCTGCAAGCCGGTTGCCGGATCATATTTGCGTAGATCTGTCAGGCATGTAAAACCCTTTTTCAGTTTCTTGCATTCTATTTTAATGTCTTTAACGATTTTTTCCATTTCAGCCTCATCTTCAATGGGACCAAACATGAGATAGAGTCGATTTTTCTTTTTATCAATTGTTATTTCGTACATATCGCTCCCGGACTGAATAATTTTTGGTTTCATTAACAAAACTCCTTGTTCAACTTGATATGCGATCCTAATCACTGTTTATTACAAAAAACAAAATTTATGTCAAATATTTTGGAAAAGCAGGCACTTTTTTCATTACCGTAATTTATGTAAAAAGGATGTGCTTGAGAAGGGAAAGGCAAGAACATGTAGTGAAGGATACGGTGAGAATCGGAGGGTGACGTCATCATTAATATGCCGCTAAAAATGGGCACGCGTCCATTTTTAGCGGCATATTAATCTATCGCTTATGAGATATATCTTTCAAAATTGGTCGGGACGGCAGGATTTGAACCTGCGACCCCAGCGTCCCGAACGCTGTGCTCTACCAGGCTGAGCCACGTCCCGACTTTTTGAGTGATTTGTATGTAAGTATTGTTTGATTGTCAACTAAAAAGTGCCGCATCTGTTGTAATTTTTAAATTTCGGCGGCACGAAGTCTAAGAAAAAGGATTGTTCAACAATATGGTTTCATTTCTTCCAGGACCGACTGATATAAGATCAATTGGCGTTTCCGTCAACGCCTCGATTCGCTGGAGATATTTCCGTGTGTTCTCGGGCAGATCACCGATGTTTCGGATTCCTGATATATCTTCCTTCCATCCGGGAACCGTCTCAAACAAAGGTTCGCACTCCCCCAGAATATTCAGGCTGACCGGAAAATCATTGATCTGCTGATCCCTGTATTTATATCCCGTACAGATCCGGATTTCATCGAGACCACCCAAAACATCCAGTTTTGTCAGGGCAAGTCCGGTCAGGCTGTTCAACCGTACTGCATTTTTTAACATGACGATATCGATCCAGCCGCAGCGTCGTTTCCGTCCCGTGGTAGCGCCGAACTCAGCCCCTTTTTTTTGTAAAAATTCGCCTGTGTCATCAAAGAGTTCCGTTGGGAAGGGACCTTCACCCACCCGGGTGGTATATGCTTTTACAATACCGATGACGCTGTCAATGCGCTTGGGACCGATGCCGGTTCCGCAACAGGCGTTTCCGGAGACTGTATTTGATGAGGTGACAAACGGATAAGTACCGTGATCGATATCTAAATGGGTCCCCTGGGCACCTTCAAACAATACCTGGTTCCCGGTTTTAATCGCATTGTCGATGACAACTGAAATATCTGCTACATAGGGGGCAAACCTGTCTCTGAAGGCTTTGTATTCGTTTACCAGAAGATCCACGTCGATCTTTTCATGACCATGAAATGAAGAGAGGTAAAAATTCTTTTCTTCGGCAATATTTCGTACCGTTTTTTCAAAATCTTCATCGAGCAGCTCAGTGAACCGGATACCTCTGCGGGCAGCCTTGTCTTCATAGCAGGGGCCGATACCCCGACCGGTGGTGCCGATTTTTTTAGATTTGGTACAACCTTCCCGGGCCGCATCAATGGCTTTATGGTAAGGCATGATAATGTGGGCCTTCTGGCTTATCAAAAGCTGCTCAGGACTGATCTTTACATTTTTTTTCGTCAGGTAGTCAATTTCTTCTAAAAGTACGGCTGGATCAACCACCATCCCATTTCCGATGATGCATAATTTCTTTTGCAGGATTCCCGAAGGTACCAGGTGGCTGATAAACTGTTCACCGTTTACAACCATGGTGTGCCCGGCATTGTTGCCCCCCTGGAACCGGACAACGATGTCGGAATATTCAGCAAGCAGGTCAACGATTTTTCCCTTCCCTTCGTCTCCCCACTGGGTACCCACGATCACGAGATTCGACAATTCTGGCTCCTTATACTTTTATTCAGTATCAAATACGA
>SLIE01000281.1 GCA_007135795.1 Desulfobacterales bacterium | reverse complement strand
CAAAACTTGACGACTTCGTAAAAAATCAGAAAATCGATAAAACCAGGGCAATGGAGATTCTTTGCCCCTAAAAAAACAACAGTTTTCGTTAGGTACTATATTTATTGACATAAATCAATTTCAACCGTAATCTTGATTTTCTACTTAGCAACTTGATCGACAAAGGAAATAATGCTAAGTAATGATTCGACTTACTTCTAACAAACCTGGGGACATCTGATCAGGGATCTTGGCAAGGCAAGATACCAACCACCACTATAAAACTGAGCAGCCTGGATTTTTATTCCGGGAACTCACCCGCTCCCCCTGAACCTACTTGATAATTTTTAATAGTGATCACTTATGAAAGTCATCGTAAGCACGCTCCTTTCAATGGTCCCAATTTCCAGACGTCGCAATTACATCCTGCTGTTTCGTTATTTTGTGTTTCTTATATTCATGATTGCCCTATACAGCGTGCTCTTCCATGTTCTAATGCTTCTGGAAGACCAGTATTACAGCTGGATTACCGGCGTTTACTGGACGCTGACCACGATGTCCACCCTGGGGTTTGGGGACATCACGTTTGAAAGCGATATTGGCCGGATTTTTTCAGTGGTGGTTTTACTTTCCGGTATTGTCTTATTGCTCGTCATGCTCCCTTTCACCTTTATCCAGTTTTTCTATGCACCATGGCTGGAAGCCCAGATTAAATCCCGTGCCCCCCGGGAGTTACCCGAGGATACCTCCGGACATGTGCTTCTGACCAGCTTTGATGCCACGAGCGTCCAGCTTGTGGACAAGCTTAGAAAGTATGGATACCCCTATGTAATTTTGTTTGAAGATATCCAGGCAGCATTAAGAGCCAATGACGAAGGTTACCGGGTAGCCGTGGGAGAGTTTACCGACCCTGAAACTTTCCGCAAGCTGCAAGTCAATAAAGCAGCGCTTTTATTCGCGAGCGTGGACGATATGATAAACACAAGCATAGCCTTTACCGCAAGGGGAATTTCCAAAACCGTGCCCATCTTTGCCAATGCGGAAAGAGACGATTCAGTGGATATCCTGGAACTTGCCGGGTGCACGCATGTATTCCAGTTCATGAAAATGCTGGGGCAGTCTCTTGCAAGACGAACGATGGGCGCAAGTACCCGCGCCAACGTGATCGGTAACGTGGAGACAATTCTCATCGCCGAAGCAGCGGTCATGCGAACCCCTCTACAAGGAAAAACCCTTGGAGAGACAAGATTGCGCGAAACAATCGGGGTAAGCGTGATTGGTTTATGGGAGCAGGGCAAATTCATTCTGCCGACGGCTGAAACAATGCTTGGATCATCTTCCGTGCTTGTACTGGCCGGATCACCGGAACAACTGACCGAATATGACCATAAATATGGTCAATACCAACAATCCGACACGCCCGTGCTCATTCTTGGCGGCGGCCGGGTTGGACGAGCCGCTGCCGAAGCTTTGCGTGAAAGGGGGATAGAATACCGGATCATTGAAAAAAGTCCCAAGCTGATCCGCGACAAACATCGGTACATACAGGGGAACGCGTCAGATATCAATACGCTGAAGCGCGCCGGAATCGATGCCGCACCCACGATAATCATAACCACCCACGACGATGCCACCAATATATTTCTGACCATATACTGCAGGCGGCTTCGTCCGGATATCCAGATTATCTGCAGGGCGGAAATCGATCGCAGCGTCTCAATTCTTCATAGTGCAGGTGCGGACCTGGTGATGTCTCATGCTTCCATATCGACAAATACCATTTTGAATCTGTTAAACCCGAATGAACTGCTTATGTTGTCGGAAGGCTTGAATGTGGTGAGCCTCGAGGTCCCCCCTGCCCTGGTCGGCAACTCAATTGCAAAAAGCAGTATCCGCATGCATACCGGCTGCAGTGTAATCGGGATAAAAGACGGCAAAAACACACACCTCAACCCCGATCCCACAATTGTTCTGAATCAGGGCAACGAACTGATAATCATCTGTACGGACGAGTCTCACAAACAATTCTTACGCCGGTACCCGGTCAAAAATCGATAACCCCTTCCTGACGTCCTCTGACACAGTGAATTGTTACCAATTACCTTCCGTTTTTTTTCTTCATGGCCCGGACTTTCCCTTTGCATCATTTACTATCTATTGACAACAAGAGTATTTTGACACCCTTTGCAATGCGCTTATTTTTGATTTACATGGCTTTGTAAGGGCGACCACCGAATCGCCCTTACAAAAGGCCCGTGGTTCAATTTATTATCGCAGGCGCGCCTTCGATAGCTCCTTGGCATTGATTTTTTTGAGAAAAAAAATTTGATGGCGTCGTAAAAAGTCCCTTTCTACTTCGTTGGAGCGATTTAACATAAGCTCGGAATACTTTGCATATGTGTGCAAATGAATAATCACTACGCCTGTATGGACCCATTTACTTAGCCATCTTCACCGATTCTGTGACTTTTTACGAGTGCATTGAATTTGAGTTCATTACAAAGACAAGCCATCAGCGGCATAAAATGGACCACGTTTCAGACAGGTGTTCTTGGAATCACCGGCCCTTTCCTGTTAATCATCAAGGCACGCTTCCTTTCCCCGGAAGCATTCGGGTATATTGCAATCATTTTAATGATTATCGGTCTTTTCCATATGCTCGAAAGTCTGGGCATCAGCCAGGCAATCATTCAAAAAGATGAAATCACCGTCCAGGAAAGTTCCTCCCTTTTTTATTTTAATATTCTTTTGGGATCTCTTTTATTTGGTTTACTCTACATTTCATCTTCATCAATTGCCGGTTTTTTCTCTTTGCCGGACTTGAAAATCTATTTACCCATTGCTGGAATAGCGGCTCTGATCACTTGCCCTTCCCTTATTTTTCAAGCGTTCCTGCAGAAGCAGATGTATTTTAAAGAATTGGCTTTTATATCGATTTCCAAAAGCTTAATCGTATTTGCATCAACAGCTATTTTCCTTGTTTTCGGCTTTGGCGTGATCGGGGTGGTTTATGGTCAGATTGCTGGTGCGGCATTTGGAACAGTTTCCATTATTGCCATCAGTTTCAGATATAAAACAGTCGCGATTGCGCTATATTTCAACCCGAAAAAGCTAATTCCCTTTTTGCGGTTTGGCCTTTTTGTGTCCACAAAACAATTGATGACTTTCATAGCAGAGCGATTGGATGAAGTAATCATTGGGTACTTTCTTTCAGCCGAAATACTGGGTATTTATTTCTTTGGTAAAAATTTGCTGGAGAATTTGCGAAGCTTTATAACCGGTTCTTTTGCAAATGTACTATTTCCAGTTCTCTCGAAGCTCAAACACGATCAGAGTAAACTGACAAAAGCGTATCAACACATCAGTCGTTATATCGCGTTCGGTGCGTTTCCGGTATTTACGGGGATCGCCGTAACCGCCCATTTATTTGTTCCGGTTATTTTCGGCGCGCAGTGGACAGACAGCATCATTGTATTCCAAGTCTTTTCAATTGCCCTGATCCTTCTGGCGCTGACTGCGAATGTGTCCACTTCTTTATTGTATTCAGTCAATAAACCGGATCTGGTTTTCTATATTGATGTCGTCGCCAATTGTTTTTACATGATTTCTTTATTTTTATTTGCATCCCATGGAATGCTCGCTGTGCTCCTTGCATACTCATCTTATGTGGTTTACAAAACCCTGATTCTTCAGTTTTATGCCAATCGACAATTACTTGATGGTTTTCTATACTATTTCCGTGAACTTGCAATGCCTGCCGCATCCGCTTTAATCATGGTGATGTTCGTTTTGGTTTTTCAACTGATCACTAACCAGTTCATCGATCCAGCGTGGCAGCTTGCAGGGTCCATCCTAACAGGATGTATCGTATATAGCATTCTGGCCTGGCTTTTTGCCCGGGAAACGTTGTACCAGCTCAGATCCGCCATCATTAAAGGAGAATTTACCTGACAATGTATGAAATATTATATATTCATACCCGATGGTCCAGCCCAGCCGATTGTTATGTCAAGGACAACAAAACGTCTTCAACAAGTATAGGCTACCTTCAAGGCGGGGATCGATTCGGATGAAAATTGTACACGTCGTCAGTGGTGATCTTGGTGGTGGCGCGGCAAGGGGGGCTTACTGGCTTCATAAAGGGTTGCGGGAGCTTGGGGTTGACTCTATCATTTTGACCAATGCAGAAGACACCTGGGGCGATAAAAGTATCTATTCCATAGCGGTTAGCAAAAAAGAAAAGATTTTGAACTTTTTCCGTGGCGAGTCAGATTCACTCATACAAACCCCCTATTGGAAAAGAAAAAAGTTAATCTTCAGTACCGGTTTATGCGGGTTTGATTTTAGAAACCTAAAAGTGTTCAAGGAAGCCGAAATTATCCATTTGCACTGGATAAATCACGGGCTGACCAATATCCGGCACCTGAAAAAAATCAAAAAACCGATTGTTTGGACCATGCGTGATATGTGGCCGATGACGGGTGGTTGTCATTATGCCTTAACATGTGACCACTATATTTCCGGCTGCGGAAAGTGCCCCCAGTTAAACAGCCGGCTTGAATATGATTTATCCCGATTGATATTTAAACGGAAACAGCACTACATACCGACGAACACCAAGCTCGTGGGAATAAGCCGCTGGCTGAGCGATTGCGCCAGGAAAAGCGCTTTGTTTCACGATTATGATATCCGAACGATTCACAACAATATCAATACACGGAAATTCTTTCCAGTCCCAAAACCCATCGCAAGGCAAATGATAGGGTTGCCCCTTGAAAAACCGGTTCTTCTGGTTGGCGCACAGCATGTTAACGACTTTTATAAGGGCTTTGACATCTATCTCCGTGCCATTCCCAAGCTTGATTCAAAACCGCTTTTGCTTTTCTTCGGTAACCTCAGCGACGCATTAATTGAACCATTCAAACTCGATTTTATGAATCTTGGCTTTTTACATGACACCATCTCCCTTCGCCTGGCGTATTCAGCCGCTGATCTCTTTGTAGCCCCATCGCGCATGGACGCTTTTGGCAAGACCCTGGCTGAAGCCATGGCGTGTGGCACGCCGGTTGTTTGTTTTGACGCAACAGGCCCCGGAGACATCGTCGATCATATGAAAAATGGATATAAAGCAACACCGTTTGAACCGGAGGACCTGGCCCGGGGGATCGAATGGGTACTCGGGCATCCTGAACCCGAAGTATTGAGCCGCAACGCACGGGAAAAGGTTTTACGAAATTTTGACCACCTGGTGGTGGCAATGAAACATATTGAATTGTATAGGGAAATTTTGACCGAAAGTACACCGGCATACATATAATACATATCATCAATAAAGCATTTACTAAGATTGTAAAAACATGCCTCGAAGTTTTCTAACTAACATCCATCCCCGAAAAACTTCGAAATAAAAGACCGCCGTAAATGGGGACCTCCCGATTCTTCGTGTTCCAGGGGATATCTCCCAAGAAGGTCAAAGAAACACCCGGGAGATAGAGAAAAATTTTTTCGGGGGGCTTTCGTATTTATTTCCCTGTTTTTTAATGACTTGGCGTCATTTAAAACACGCCGGATTTCTGAAGCCACATCACTGAGGGAAACAAGCTTGTTTAAAAACGCTTTAATACCGATTGAAGCTGCTTTGGCTGTGGTCATGGTTTTACTGAACCCGGTGCAGAGAATCACGGAGATATCTTCTCGGATATCGATCAGTTGCCTTGCAAGCTGCTCGCCATTCATATTCGGCATGGCCATATCAGTAATCACCAGATCGTAATCCCCGGGATTGGCGCTAAATGCCTTAAATGCCTCAGCGCTGTTCGTATGCGAGGTTACATCATATTTCCTGAAAATGAGATCGGTCCGACAAGTTAATGGCCTCCAAGGGTTATTTCCTCCGCAGGCGCTCAATCGCCAGCCGAAGGCTGGTCTGCATTCTGCCAACCGCCTTTGCCAGGTTTCCAATTTCATCTCTCGATTTAATATCTATCTTTACGTTAAGATCTCCCAGGCTCATTTTTTCCGCCGCATTGGTCAGTCTAATGATCGGACTTGTAATACTTCGGGCAGAAATCAATGCAATCACGACAACAAGCACCACCGTTCCCAAAAGTAGCAGGATAGCAAATCGCTGGATATCCCTGAGAGGTTTAAAAACCTCCTCATGATCCTGCTGAACGGCAAGCGTCCAGCCATATTGATTCCCTATTGCATGGCCCAGTACAACCTGTTCATTATCACTTGTGAAACTTATGGATGTCGCCTTTCTATTTTGATCATACGCCATAATAAGGGGATGATCCATCAGGTTTTTCTCTGAGGTTACATACTCCTGAATCTGGTGAGAGACGACTTTTCCAGTTTCATCGACCAAAAAAGCAAAACCTGTATTCCCTCTTTGCCATTGGGCCACGCTCCTGGAAATATCGTCGATGGTCATCGCCGCGGCCATCACTCCGGTAACGGTTTCTCCTGATTTGATGGGGACGGCAATAACAAGCGCCGGTTTTCCGGATGTTCTCCCGATAAGGGTTTGCCAGGCCAAAGTATTTCCGCTTAACACATCCTGGTAGTATTGACGATCAGAATAATCCGTGAGAGGATTGCCGTCATCCCTTGCGACATTTCTTCCCTGTGCATCGACGGTAAATACCAGATACATCCAGGGATAATCTTCTGAAATTGCTTTCAATATTGGCTCCTGAAGGGACTTATCCATAGAAAGCGTATCCGAAAGCCTGGCTGCTGTCTTTAAAACCCTGACATTTTTATCAATCCACTCTTCCACCTGATTCCCAAGCCCATGTGCAATCTGAGCCATAAGCACTTCAGTGTCATTGCGCACTTGATTACTGCTCTCCCGATAAAGTATGGTCCAGAAAATACTGAGAGGCACGAGACTGACGATCAACATGATACTAATGACTTTCGCGCCAAGTCCGAACCATATTTTACTTTCACCGGTCATTGGCATCACATCATTAATTCGAACCTTCTCTCCGGAAGAGCCGGATGGGGGTGCTTGATCCAGATTCTCTGAGGCGGTCGACTCTCCCTTACCGGGCAGCGATACGATAATGGGACTTTGGCAGACTTTACATTTGAACTTTGCGTTTTCATTATTTATCCTGGTTTCATCGACACGGTATTCTTTACCGCACTGGTCACAAGAAACATCGATCATATTCACCTCTATTTATGCCGGTATGATTTTTAGTAAGAAATCTTCGAATCGAATTCGAGCTTCGTGATCCGGAATTTGCTGCCCTACCCTACCGATCAGATCGGCGGCCCGATGTACCGGAATGTTATCAGGCGACAAGGACATATCGGCCATAATGTCCTCAAGCACATACTCAGCAAATGGACCCAGTGCATGAATCAGATTTTTACTCATAATGTTGAAGAATGTAATGTCCAGATAACGACCACTTTTTACTACATTCTCAATGAGCCCCAATTCCAGGAGTTTTAAAAGGGTGGACCTCAGAAGCGTGGCACCCATGCCTGTTTCAGCTGAAACTTCAGCCATATCCTTGTTTTCATCAATTGCCACCAACAAGCGTATCATATCTGAATTTAATACAACATCGATTGTATTGGTGCGAATTGTTTTCCTGAAAAACAGGTTGTGGAGACTACTGGAGATCATATCCATGAGACAATTACCTGTTTAGTTGTGAAAGTTTTTTTTACTTTTTTACATTAGAATAAAATGCAATT
>SLIE01000250.1 GCA_007135795.1 Desulfobacterales bacterium | reverse complement strand
ATCTTTTATTTTTTTGGCAGACCTTGCACGAAAATTGAGCATTCCGGTTTTAATCGATTTTGTGTGGTGTTCCAGTTATGGGGATGGGAATGTGTCCACCGGAAAAATAACCCGGGTAGCCGGTCTCCGAACGGATATTGGCGGCAAAGATGTATTGATTGTTGAAGATATCCTTGATACGGGCTTTACGATGCAGGATTTGCTCACGTATATCTGGTCCTTTAATCCTGCGAATGTCCGGGTTTGCACCTTTATCGACAAGCAGGAGCGTCGCGGCACCGATATACGTGCGGATTACACCGGACACGAGGTGAAAAAAGGGTTTCTTGTCGGATATGGCCTTGATTATGCTGAAAAATACCGGTATTTTCCCGCAATCTATGAATTGAAAATATAATCAGTGAGGATGTGAAATGATTATAAACTGCAAATCCTGCGACACGAGTTATGACATAAATGAAGATCTTGTCGCTGCTAATGGGTCCAAAGTTCGGTGCTCCAATTGCGAAGAAGTTTTTATGGTATATCCGTCAGCGACCGCCAGCAACCGGGCTGAAAAATCAAGTGAAGTCTCAGAGATTTCCGGCCATGAGGAAACCACGGTTTTTGAAAGCAAGATAGAAGGAATAATCGACGGCTTTGACACCGAGCAGGGTTTTGAGGCTCTTGAAAATGGTAAAACAAAAGAAATAGGGCTACAATATCTTGAAAAAACGGCAATTATTGATTTTCAAGATATTGAAAACGCTGATGGTGGTGCTCATGGTCACGATGAAGGTGAAGGCTTTGGTATCGAGATAGAAAATATGGATTTTTCAAATGAAGCAGTATCTTTTGAGGAAACTGATTTCGGACTCGAAACAATGCCCGAGGCAGAGATGGAAATAGATAGAGACTTCGCAGATTTTGACCTGGACCTGGCGGAAACTAACAAGCAGGAGACCGAATCTCAACGGAAAACCGGGTCGGAACCGATCGCATCCTCGGATGCAAATGCGGATATGCTGGAAGACTTCGATCTTGATCTGGATGATGAGTATGATACAGACGGCAGGGAATACGAGGTGGACCTGATAGAAGAGCAAGAACCGATTGAAGAAATGGGTACTAAGGAATTCGGATTCGACCTGGGGGAAGACGAGTCGTTCAATGCAGAAGCGGATGCAAAGGACGAACTTGCGGTAAATGATTCCGCAGTGGAATTGGATTTTGAAGAAGACGCAGACGACGCTGAAGAGGTAGGAGCAGTTAGTTCCGAAGAAACCTTTTCAGATGTTGATTACCACCAGGCAACGCTCGATTTTGATTTTGATCTTGACGGGATTGAAGATGCTGATGCCGTATCTCCCACATCCGCTGCTGAAGATGATGATTTTGAACTCGACTTTGATCTGGATCTCGACCTTGACGGAGAGGAAAAAAACCGCGTGGAAGACAGTACCGCTACGGTGATCTCCGATGAAGACGGGTTTGATCTTACAGATGTGGAAGAATTTCTGGACCTGGAACAAGAATTGGGGCAGCAATATGGTCAAGGAAACAAGCAATCCTTTAGCCTGGGCCTCGACACAAAGAGCGCGGATGTATCAGGTAGAGCCGGAAATGATGAAGACTATGACTTTGAGTTGGCAACACAAAAGAACGAAACCGCCTTTCCGGATGGGGACAATTTAAACAATATTTCTATGGTAACCGCCCTTGACCCACAGGGGGACCCGGACATTGGGAACGAGAATAAAAACACAAAAAATAAAGATAAAAAAACCGTCCACGCCGGTGATGAAACACTAAATACAGGGGTAATAATCGGCCAAAAGCGAACCAGGCCTGTATTAAAAATAGCCTTGCTCGTATCCGTTTTTATGGCGATTGCTGGCGGTGGTTATTTTTACATGTTGGAAACGCAGTCGCCTGTACCACCGGAAGCAACCCGGGTTGCGGCACCCACACCACCTCCTGTGCAAGAGGGGCTGCTTGATTCCAATGGGAACCTCCAAATATCCATATCCAGACCCGACTACAGCTTTATCTCTAACGAAAATGCCGGTGAAATCATGGTGATCCGCGGCAGCGTGACAAACCACTACGACCATTCCAGAAAAGAAATTCAAGTAAAAGGAAATGTCTACGATAGGTCGGGTGAGTTGCTTTTTTCATCGACACCGGTGTATGCGGGGGTTATGTTTGATGCGGACGATCTCTTGACGCGCGAGCCTGCAGAAATTGAAAAAGGGTTGTCCTCCGGCAACATAAGCGATAATGCACTGATTGACTATAATCAGTCAGTTCCCTTCATGATCGTTTTTTCCCAACTGCCTGGAGAACTGGGCGAGTTGTCGGTGGAGGTTGTCGCATCAAGGGCTGTGAATGAATAAAACATTCCGAAATGATGTTTTAGGCTTGACTTGCCCGTGGTCAGCTGCTAAACAAAATTCTTTAATTTCAGCCTGAAATTCGGCTTGCAAAGAAACCCCTGTGCCTGTAAAAGAAAGAGTGTGGTTATATTACAGCAAGAAAATAGTCCACCAAGGGTCACAGAGTGTAGCAATATCACTTTTTCTGTGGTGAAAAATTTCGTAACCCTGTTTTGGAGATAGCTTCTGAAATGTATTGACAGGAACAAAATTAGGGAAATCCGGAATTAAAAAATAATTATGGCGATGTAGCTCAGTTGGTTAGAGCATGCGGCTCATATCCGCAGAGTCCGGGGTTCAAATCCCTGCATCGCCACCAAATAAAAAAGCCTCTCTGTTGATTTTTTCAGAGAGGCTTTGTATATTGCAGGGCAGGAATAACAAACGAACTTGTTTTCTATCAGAATTGATAATTATGGTGATGAGAACAATTATGTTAGCCGGATTTGAAAAGCTTGTGGAGGAGAAAATCCTCGCAGCCCAGAAAAACGGAGTATTCGACAATCTCGAAGGGGCGGGAAAGCCTCTCAATCTGGAGGACATGAGCCGCGTCCCCCCAGAACTTCGAATGGCTTACAAAATACTGAAAAACGCTGACTGCCTTCCTCCTGAGGTTGAGCTGAAAAAAGAGATTATAACAGCAGAAAAAATGCTGGCAAACGTCAAGGATGAACAGGAACGGTACAAGTGTATGAAAAAACTGAATTTTCTTATTATGAAATTCAATACCATGGCCAACCGATCCGTTCGTTTTGAGATTCCCCAGGTATATGAAGAAGCACTTATGGATAAAATGGTCTCACAAGGAGATGCAGGGAAATAGTGCCTGAGCGAAATCTTTTTTCTCGCCCGGTTAAGGGCGCAAAACTTTGAAGATATTAAACTTGGCGAACTCGTAAAAGCCATAAAACTGGTGTAGATAGAATTTTTTACGATGCCATCAAGCTTCCGCTGAATCATTTGATTGTGTCCGGCGAAGAGAGGCGTAGCTCGATAGGCTATGCGGCTGTTGTATCAAGACCTGGATACACTTCGCTTAACTTTAGTAGTGGCGTAGCGGTTACCCTTTGTGATTGAACGGTGCCCCTGATGGCGTGCGATTGGAGTTTTAGAAGTAGCCCTTCGATTATCAAGGGGAATACTCCAAGATTCCGGGTTATAATATAACAAACAGGCTTTGGTAATGTGGAAAAATAAATTTAGTAGTAATAATGATGATAGTCTTTCCAAAGGTGTGTTTTTAGCCTTTGTAATACTTTTTCTTCATGTGGGTATGCTGCTGCTGGTGGCCCTCCTTGTTGTTTTCTTTGGTTTTATTATAAAGTATTTCGCATGGATTTTATTGGGTATCGGGCTGATAATCGTGGGAACGATTGTTTATATTTTATATTCACTTAAAAAACAGACCAGCGGGCTTGCCGAAGTGCTGGGCATGCCGGAGTTCAAGGGTAAAAACGTAGAACTGAGACTCTTTGGCGGCATGGCTTCCCTGAAAATTACCGACAGCCAGGAATCAACCCCAATGCTTGAGTATGATGACGACCGGTTGGGGGGTCGATACCTGGAGTCGCCTGATAGTTCCCGGGTACGTGAATTATCGGAACTGGCCCGCCTTTTTGAGAACAACCTGATTACAACGGAAGAATATCAACAGGCCAAGGATGAAATTTTTAACCGTCAATTTAACCGTTAAAAGGTGATCCGATTTGTCTATAACCGATGAAAAGAATAACCGGAAAGTGACGGTCGCGCTAATTTCAGGAGGGACTTCCGGAGAGCGGGAAATATCTCTGAGAGGCGGGGACAAAGTCGCATTGGAACTTGATGGCGCAAAATATCACATTGTTCGATACGACCCCGCCACTGACCTTGCCAAACTGGCAGCCGAATCCGGATCCATTGATGCGGCCCTGCTGATCCTTCATGGGATAAACGGGGAGGATGGCACGATCCAGGGCTTTTTGGACCTTTTGGGTATTCCCTACCAGTGCACTGGTGTCTTGGGAAGTGCCATTGCCATGAACAAGTTGATTTCCAAGTTATTTTATGAACAAGCGGGCATTTCTGTCCCCGCTTACATAGGGATACGCAATATTGCTGACGCAGATGCCGAAAAGTGTATCAAATATCTGGGGCTTCCCCTGGTGGTAAAGCCGGCTTCCGGTGGATCGAGCATTGGAATGACGATCGTGCGCAACAGGGACGCTTTTTCCCGTGCCATTGAAACCGCTTTTTCCCATGACGATACGGTGATTGTCGAGCAATATCTTTCAGGCACGGAAATTACCGGCGGTGTGCTTGGCAATACAGATATCGAGGCTTTACCAATAGTTGAAATCATACCCGCTAGCGGGTATGATTTCTTTGATTACACGGCGAAATATACTCCCGGAGAAACACTTGAGATATGTCCGGCAAGGATTTCCGATTCGCTCACTGAAAATGCCCGCACCCTTGCCCTTGAATCCCACAAAGCCCTTTTTTGCAGCGGTTGCAGCCGGACGGACATGATTATTCAAGGAGACCGGATTTATGTTCTTGAAACAAACACTATTCCCGGCATGACCGCAAACAGCCTGCTCCCGTTGGCTGCCGGCAAGGCGGGCATGACCTATTCACAACTGCTTGACAGGCTGGTCCAGCTGGCCCTGGAAAAAAGCAAAAAGATGATTACCCGAACTTGAATTGAACTCATAGAAGGAGTCGATGTTTCCATGAAAATTTTGATAGTTGGCAATGGTGGCAGAGAGCATGCGCTTGCATGGAAACTTAGAAAAAGTCAGGAAGTCTCAGAGATATATTGCGCTCCCGGGAATGCGGGTATAGCGAAACTGGCAACGAATATCGCCATAGAGCCAAACGACATTGCGGCATTAAAGGATTTTGCCCTGAAAAACCAGGTTGACCTGGCCATTATCGGTCCGGAAGGCCCTCTCGTAGCCGGGATCGTGGATGAATTTGAAAAAGCGGGTCTGAAAGCGTTTGGACCGGGAAAGGGTGCGGCTCAGATAGAGGGGAGCAAGTCCTTTGCAAAGAAACTGATGCTGAAGTACAATATTCCAACGGCAATGGGACGCACATTTGATGATTACAAGCAGGCGGTTTCATACATCGAAAAGCTTGATTTCCCCGTCGTCATCAAAGCAGACGGGCTTGCGGCCGGGAAAGGCGTGGTGGTCTGTCACACAAGGGAGGCCGCTGAAGAAGCCCTTGACCGTATTATGGTGCAACAGGTTTTCGGCAAAGCAGGCGCTTCGGTCTTGATTGAAGAATACCTGGAAGGGGAAGAAGCGTCTTTTATTGTTTTGACAGACGGGAAGACTGTGCTTCCGCTCCCCACTTCCCAGGATCACAAGGCCCTTGGCGAAAACGATAAAGGGCCCAACACGGGGGGGATGGGGGCAATCTCGCCTGCCCCGGTTGTCGATATCGTCATGCATAAAAAGATCATGAGTCAGATCATGCTCCCCACAATAAGGGCGATGGTTGCTGAAAACAATACATACAAAGGCGTGCTGTATGCCGGGTTGATGATCAGCGGGGACAAGATTAAAGTCGTGGAATTCAATTGCCGTTTTGGTGACCCTGAGACCCAGCCGATACTGATGCGCACCAGAAACGATATCCTTCCCCTGTTAAGGGCCTGCATGGAAGGGGGGTTGGAAAACTACACAGTGGACTTTGATGAGCGCTCTGCCGCATGCGTGGTCATGTCAGCCGGGGGGTATCCGGATAAATATGACAAGGGGTTGCCTGTTCAGGGATTGCAGGATATCCCTGAATCTGATGATGTGGCTGTTTTTCATGCCGGGACGATCGAAACAGATGGCAAAACAGTTACTGCCGGTGGACGGGTCCTTGGCGTGACCGCCATGGGTAAGTCCATGGCCCATGCCATAGAGCGAAGTTATGAAGTCGTATCGAAAATTTCATATAAAGATGCATACTACCGAACCGATATCGGTCACCGCGCTCTTTTGAAACTTGAAACCCCGCCCCTTGTCGGCATTGTCATGGGAAGCGATTCGGATCTTCCCGTTATGGCTGCAGCAGCAGAAACCCTGCGTCAATTTGGCATTTCCTATAAAATAACCGTGTGCTCGGCACATCGGACACCGGAAGAGGCCTCCGTGTTTGCAAAAGGGGCGCGCGAACGGGGCATGAAAATCATTATCGCGGGGGCGGGGCATGCAGCCCACCTTGCCGGTGCCATGGCCGCGCAATCGTCTCTTCCTGTTATTGGTGTACCGATTGATTCGTCGGCCTTGAATGGTTTTGATGCACTTTTGTCGACAGTTCAGATGCCGCCAGGAATTCCCGTCGCCACCATGGCTGTGGGAAAACCGGGTGCAAAGAACGCTGCAGTGTTTGCTGCCCAGATTCTTTCTGTGTCGGATCATGAGATGGCAAAGAAAATGGACGATTATAAAAGAAAGATGGCAGCAGAGGTCAATCGGAAGGCAAAAAGTTTTGTCGGGTGAAAAACACCGGCATATTGATCCCCGGGCGCCTGATGCTTTCGCAATAAAGCAGGCGGCCGCTATTATCCGGAACGGGGGGGTGGTGGTCTATCCCACCAGCCTCCTATACGGCCTGGGTGTTGATGCGACAAACCACGATGCCGTCTCCCGGGTGTTTTCAATAAAAAGGCGCATGGCCACAAATCCTGTTTCCATTTTGATAAACCGGGAAGAGGATTTGACGGATATTGTCATCGCCGTACCGGATGCCGCCAAAAGGATAATGGATCGCCTGTGGCCGGGGAAAATCACCCTGGTCTTTTTTGCCTCGGAAAATCTGCCGGAAAACCTTACCGCAAAAACAGGGAAAATAGGTATTCGGCTTCCGCTACACCCGGTAGCGAAAATGCTGGTGGACGCGGCCGGCACCCCCGTGACGGCCACATCTGTTAATCTGGCTGGAGATCCCGCATGTGATAGAATCGATCAGATGCCTGAAGCGATAAATCGGGCCGTCGACCTGATATTGGATGCCGGCCCGCTTCCCGGCGGTGTCGGTTCCACTGTGGTCGATGTTACGGTCTGTCCGCCCCGGATATTGAGGGAAGGCGCAGTGTCTGCTGAAAAGGTTCTGGCCGCCTGTAAAACATAATCCACCAGAGCGTTACATGTATTCCTCCAGCCCCCCCTTGTTTTTTTAGGTTATTATTTCCCAGGCCCCAACCGTCATCCATTTTGTGACTTTACAAATACAATACTTGTATTTAACGGCTTTGGAAGCTCTGTTATGTCTTTCTAATACGAGCTTCTTATCATTTTATGCCTGTTGCT
>SLIE01000022.1 GCA_007135795.1 Desulfobacterales bacterium | reverse complement strand
TTCGCCCCACGATACAGACCCGTTCCCGGGCGGCAATATTGATTGAAAAATCCGAGACAAGGGAAGCGGCATCATTTTTATCATATGAGAATGTTACACTTTCAGCTCCCAGCATGTATTTGCCGGTAAACGGCGCTTCGCGAAACTGGAACGCGAGCGTCTTATAATGCGCCAGTTTTTCACTCGGGGTCATTTTTTCGAGGGTCTTCATACGGGACTGGACAAGATTGGCAAGCCTGGCTTTTGCCCGGAACCGTGAGACAAACTTTTCAATTTCCTTTCGCCGGCGGTCGTCATTTTTACGCGTTTTTTCGTAAATTTCATCATCCTGGACAATACGGGTATAAAATTTTTGCGTATCCCCTTTGATCTTACGCACATTTTTACGAATAATGCCAAGCACATGGGTTACCACATCATCCATGAAACCGCGATCATGGGTAATGACAAGCAACTCCCCGGGCCAACTTTTTAAAAACCCCTTGATCCAGCGAATCGATGTAATGTCGAGATAGTTGGTGGGCTCGTCAAGCATAAGACAATCCGGCCGGGAAACGAGGGTGCGTGCAAGATTCAACCGCACCTGGTACCCCCCTGAAAAGGCAAACGGACTCTGATGCATGTCGTCATTTGAAAATCCGAGACCGGCAAGAACCTTTTCCACCCGCCAGTGCTCCCCTTCACAATCCGGTCCGAGCCCGAGTATTCCCTCTTCCAATACAGTATCTGCTGTAAACTCGAGTTTTTGCGTTACATACCCGATCCGGTAATGTTTGGGTATACTGATAGATCCGGAATCCGGGGATTGCAGACCGATAATCATATCGAAAAGCGTGGTCTTTCCATGGCCGTTTCTGCCGACAAGCCCCACTTTCTCCCGCGGGTTGATTTTAAAACCGACATTTTCAAAAAGGATGTCGTCGCCGTAGCTTTTATTCAGGTTTTCAATGGAGATCATAAATACAGGTTCAAAATTAAAGGTTTAAATATGGACGAGGTTTAATGATAAGATTAACAAACGATATATCAAGGGTGAAGGATTGGATACCCTTCGGCATCAGTGTGGGCCTCGCTTCTCAGCACCACCCTACGACAGACTCAATTGCACGGAATTTACCTTTAGTCGGGTTTGTCAATTCCCAGCTTGCTGAGTCGGTAGCGGAGGGAGCGGAAAGAGATGCCAAGTAGATCCGCGGCTTTATTTTTGCTCCCATTTGATAATCCAAGGGCTTTTACAAGATAGGCTCTCTCGATCTCCTCCAATATCACATCCAGGGAGACACCGTGTTCCACATCATTGATATCAAACCGTTTGTTTTCGATACCTTCTATCCAGCGGCGTTTATGGATGGAGAGCGAGAGGTTGTCCGGAAGCAATATGTTGGTGTTTGAAAGGGCCACGCTTCGTTCGATCAGATTTTCAAGCTCCCTGATATTACCTGGGAAATCGTATTTCTGAAGCAGGTCGACTGCATACGAGGAGATCTTGGTAACCTCTTTTTCCTGTAACCGCGAATACTTTTCCAGGAAGTGCTGGGCCAGTGCACGGATATCCCCCTTGCGTTCCCGTAATGGCGGAACTTTTATTTCGACAACATTGAGCCGATAATACAGATCTTCCCGGAACCGTCCTTCGATCAGTTCCGTTTCAAGATGCTTGTTGGTTGCGGACAAAATTCGTATGTCCACATGAACATCCTCGTTGCTCCCCACAGGTTTGAACGTTCTTTCCTGCACAATTCGGAGAAGCTTGATCTGTAGCTGGGGCTGAAGCTCGCCAACTTCATCGAGAAAAACAGTTCCCGTGTTCGCTAAATCGAACAATCCTTTTTTATCGTGAGAGGCACCTGTAAACGCACCCTTTTTATAGCCAAAGAATTCGCTTTCAAGAAGTGTATCCGGGATACTTGCGCAATTAATCACCACAAACGGTTTATCGCTGCGTTTGCTTTGCTGATGAATGGCTTGTGCAATCAATTCCTTTCCGGTACCGCTTTCCCCTGTAATCATGACATTTGTTCGGGTTGGGGCAACCTGGGATATGACTTTGTAAATGCTTTTCATCCGCGGGCTATTACCGACAATATGACCAAAATGCAGGTTTTCTTTTAAAAGGCCGTCAAGGTGATTTTTCTCTTCGGAGAGCGTCTTCAGTTCCAGGGCTTTTGATATGGTTTGTTTCAATTCATCGTTATCAAACGGCTTTGGCAGATAGTCATACGCCCCTTCATTCATTGCGGCCACGGCATTTTCAGCGGTGGCATACGCAGAAATCATTATGACCACACAATCCGGGCTTTTTGCTTTTGCTTTTTTCAGCACATCGATGCCGCTGATATCTCCAAGCCGTATATCGCAAAGAACAAGATCGTAAAAATCTTTTTCCAGCATTTGTATGGCCTGATTTCCGGTTTTGGCGATATCCACATGATATCCCTCGGCTTCAAGCATCAGTTCCAGAAATTCCCGCATACTTAATTCATCATCAACAATCAAAAGCTTGTTTGTCAAATCAGGCATATATTCAATTTTTCATCCAGTGAGAGGGTTGGCTAAAGTTCAATAGATGCGATGATTTAACCGCAGGATTATAACCGTTTTACATAGAGATCTGTATCTGACCGGATTCCTTCTTGTCAGGCAATCGATTGAATAGCAAATCAAACACGATACACGATGCGTCCATTAACCATGGTACAAATTGCACATCCTTTAAACTCCCATCCGTCAAAAGGTGTGTTTCTGCTTTTTGAGCGGCCGCTGTCAGCCTTGTAGGTAAAGACCCGATCGGGATCGATAATGGTAATATCGGCAGACTCCCCGATATCGAGCGTGCTTTTGAGGCCGATAATCCCTGCTGGATTGGCAGACATTTTAAAAAGAAGCTGTTCCATACTGATGACCCCTTTTTGGACAAGTGAGAGCGCAAGCGGCAAAGCCGTTTCAAGACCGATAATACCGTTTGCGGCAAGATCAAACTCAACTGCTTTATCAAGCATTGCATGGGGGGCATGATCGGTTGCAATAACATCTATTGTGCCGTCCGCCAGAGCTTCGCAAACAGCCAGCCTGTCTTTTTCCGATCTGAGGGGAGGATTCATCTTGGCATGCGTGTCATAGGCAGCCACAGCATTATCCGTAAGCATGAAATAATGAGGCGCGGTCTCCGCGCTCACCCGAATTCCTTTTTGTTTGGCTGCCCTTATCGCTTCTATGGATTCTCTTGTACTGACATGCGCAAAGTGAACCCGGCACCCCGTGAGTTCACTCAAGGCGATATCGCGCATCACCATAATGCTTTCAGAAGCATTGGGAATCCCGGAGAGGCCAAGACGGGTTGCAAATGGCCCCTCGTTCATGGCCCCGTCAGAAAGATACGGATCTTCACAATGCGATATAACCAGAATGCCGGTCCCTTCCGCATATTCAATGGCCCGGCGCATGAGAAGAGAATCCACAACCGGCCGGCCATCATCTGAAACCGCCACAATGCCGGCGGATTTCATTTCACCGATTTCCGCCATTTGAGCGCCTTCAAGCCCAACGGATATTGCGCCTACGGGGAAAACCCTTACCGCATTAAAGCTGGCTGCCTTATCAACGATATAACGGGTTATTTGTGCATTATCATTAACCGGCGAGGTATTCGGCATACAGCATATGGCGGTAAATCCACCGGCTGCCGCAGCCTGTATGCCGGATTCGATGGTTTCCTTGTATTCATGACCGGGCTCCCGCAGGTGCACATGCATATCGATCAACCCCGGCGAGACAATACACCCGGTTGCATCAATTTCCGTATCCACCGAAGATTGGGATAAAGCCTGCGATCCAGGCGGCTGAATATCCGCTATTTTGCCATCGATGATCAACATGTCGGCGACAAGGTCGGTTTTTCCCGGGTCGAGCACCCTCCCCGTTTTAATCAGAATCCGCATTGCGTACACCTCCTGCCAGCAGGTAAAAAACAGCCATCCTGAGGGCCACGCCGTTTGTAACCTGTTCCAGGATAATCGAATTGGGCCCGTCAGCCGCTTCCGGTGCAATTTCAACCCCCCGATTAATCGGGCCCGGATGCATTATCAAGGCATCCGGACGGATGCATGCAAGTCTTGATTTGTTCAATCCGTAACGTACGGCATATTCCCGTTCAGAAGGCATCAGAAAACGTTTCTGCCTTTCTTTCTGGATTCTGAGCATCATTATCACATCTGCGTTTTCAATTGCCGCGTCAACGGATGCTGCAACAGTGGTACCAAGCGCTTCGATTCCCGCGGGTATCATCGTGGGAGGCCCGGCAATCGTAACATGGGCTCCCATCCGGCTAAATCCGATAATGTTGGACCGCGCCACGCGACTATGAGCGATGTCACCCACTATAGCAACATTCAGACCTGATATCTCTTTTTTTACTTCCCGTACACTCAGCATATCCAGAAGCGCCTGGGTCGGATGAGCATGCATGCCGTCCCCGGCATTTACCACACTGACTGACAGGTGTTTTGCAATAAGATGTGGTGCACCGGCGGAAGAATGACGGATAACAAGAATATCCGGCCGCATGGCCTCTATATTCCGGGCCGTGTCGATCAGGGTTTCCCCCTTTACAATGCTGCTGGTAGAGGCGCTGATTGATATGGAATCCGCTGATAATCGTTTTGCGGCAATATCAAAAGAGATACGCGTTCGCGTACTTGGCTCCATAAAAAACAAAACAATGGTTTTGCCTCTCAAGGTTGGGACTTTCTTGATGGAGCGCTCGGAAATCTCCTTCAACCCGGAGGCAGTCTCCAGCAGCATGGTTATTTCATCCCGGGAAAGGGACTCGATATCCAGAATGTCTTTTTTTGTCCATGTCATTGGAATTAGCGCCTAACGCAATATTTGGCCGAGCCTTGACCACCTGGGCCCGAACTGTTCACTGTCCCATGACCAGTAAATGATAAAGGCTTCACCTTTCAAGGCCCTTTCATCCACGAACCCCCAAAAACGACTGTCGTAGCTATTGTCGCGGTTGTCCCCGAGAACAAAATACTGATTTTCAGGTATTGTTACGGGGCCGAAATTATCCCTTGGATTCACGTCACCGGGAAAAACGCGATCCTCTGTAAACTTGGTGTACGTCGCATCATTTTCTTCAAACGGCTCCCCGTTTATAAATACTTCTTTATCCCGTATCTCTACTTCATCCCCCGGAATTCCGATTACCCGTTTGATGAAATCCTTGTCCGGCTCCACGGGATACACAAACACTATAATATCACCGCGTTCCGGTTTTTTCCAGGGTATAAGGGTAAATTGCGTAAACGGCAACTTTACCCCGTATATAAATTTATTCACCAGGATATGGTCGCCGATCTGAAGTGTCGGTTTCATGGAACCCGAAGGGATTTTAAATGCCTGTACAACAAAAGCCCTTATAAAAAGCGCAAGCAATATGGCGATAAAAATAGCCTCTAAATTTTCCCGGAGCCTGCCTTTTTTTCTGCCATCCACCTGGACTTCAGATTGCTTTAATTTTTCTTTCACAGTGTTAAATATATTCCTTATGATGCGATCTTCGTTATCGCTTACAATTTACTTTTTAACCAACTCAGAAACTGTCTCAAGCTTACTGGTAATATTGTTTTTAATCCATGTGGCATCCCACCACTCATACGGATTGACAAACACGTTCCCCACAATCATCGAAAAATGAAGGTGATCTCCTCCTGCCAGCCCGGTCATTCCGGTATTTCCGATGATATCTCCTTTGGAAACCATATCACCGACACGGGTGGTGATCTGGCTTAAATGGGAATAAAGGGATAACAATCCGAATCCATGGTCGATGACCACGGTGTTGCCATAAATACCTTCCCAATCGGCAAAAACGATTCTGCCGTTGTTTGCCGCGGGCACGGGCGCATGCATGAGTGATGCAAGATCAACGCCGAGATGTACCTCTTCGTCAATTTTATTGCCATTATGCATGTAGGCGCGGTGATCCGCAAACCCGGCTCTTCGCTGAGCCCTGGGCAGTGCGATAAAACCACCCTCCCAGTAAATTCTGTTGTCCGAATTTTTATGAAGCGCCAGCATCGTCTCATTATTTTTTACCCGAAGATCTTTGTTTATATATAAAAACTGTTCGATCAGGGGCTTGTCGACAGGAAGGCCTTGCACGGATTGGAATTCCGGAAGCACCTGGCGCAGGAAATTATTGGATATATTAAGATTTTCCGAAGGAAAATTACGGTTCTGGATATAATGCGGCAACCCGCTGCGACCTTCGTTTCCGGCCCTGTCCCGGGCAAAAAGAGCAATCTCCGTACTTGAACCCTGCTCATGACTCAGGGCAAAAAATGCAATATAAACATCTTCGCTCTCGAAGTAACCGGGATATCCCTGGAAAAAATTATCCCCCACTTGAACACCATGCTTCTTGCATTTCTCCGACAGCCTGTAAATAGCAAGACCGGAACCTCCCTGGCTCAGGTTGTGCTGACGACTTAATGCCGATATTCTGGGTGGGGTGGAGTCGATGATGATTTCTTTTTCAATATAGGCAAGATTACCCGTAAACCACTGACGCCATGATTGATCCCATGCAGCGATCCGCAGCAGCGCTTCCCCCTCTTTCAAACCTTTCTCACGAACATCGACATCCAGGGTGATATCGATTTGAGAGCGATTTTTCTCATCTCCCGCAGCATTTCCACCGTAGGTCAGGTTTGCAAGTGTCACTTCCCGGCCATCCTGAATAAGAGAGGCGAATACTTTCCGGATACCACTTTTTTCATCTTGTATGCTTACCGGAATAGCGATTTTCGCAGGGATGTATTCAGAATCAAGATTAAGTGCGATCATCGGCGCCTGTCCTTCCAGTTTCGTCACTAAAAGCCAGACAATCGATCCGATTAGCGCCACGGCGACCGTCCCCAACAAAAAGTATTTCAGTTTTTTTCCGCGTTCCTTGCGCTTAAAATTCATCTTACCGTCATCCCGTTATAATTAGTACTGTTTGAAACGGCCCTTTTAAACCATTCTCCGTTTCAGTCGCTTTATCAGAGGTAGGATACATGCCTTTCCATCGCCATTGAGCATGATATAAGCAACCCCTGTTCAGGCCGGACTTTGTACTTCCGGCACAGACGTGCCTTTTAACAGTTTGTCGCGCTTTGGGCAAGGTCTTATTTTACCACCTTGACTTTTGAACACTTGCAGGTTAACACCATGCTGCGGATTATCGCTATGCATTATTCAAACACTACAAGAATCAAAACACTTAATAAAGAGGGACAATGAATCCGGTCGATATCAAAAATCTTACCATCGGAGGGGGGGCCCCGCTCGTCCTTATCGCCGGCCCCTGTGTTCTTGAAAACAAGCCCATGGCGATGAATATCGCCTCGACGCTGAAGGATATAACCTCCCGGCTCAACATCGGCTTTATATTCAAAGCCTCCTATGACAAGGCGAATCGAACTTCCATCGGGTCATTTAGAGGTCCCGGTCTTTCCACGGGGCTTGGTATCCTTTCCGATATTGGACGGGAACTCGATATTCCCGTTACATCGGATGTACACCGCATATCAGAAGTTGACTTGGCAGCAGAAGTTCTTGATATAATACAGGTTCCAGCCTTTTTGTGCCGCCAGACCGATCTTGTTGTCAAAATAGCAGAAACCGGCCGGCCGATCAATATTAAAAAGGGACAGTTTCTTGCACCGTGGGATATGGAAAATGTCGTTAACAAGGCGCGGTCCACCGGAAAT
>SLIE01000093.1 GCA_007135795.1 Desulfobacterales bacterium | reverse complement strand
GAGAGGATTTGAACCTCCGGCTTCCTGCTCCCAAAGCAGGCGCGCTGCCAGACTGCGCCACGCCCCGTTTTCATATTCCGGTTTTATCTACCATTCTTTTTGCGCTTCTTCAAGCCCTTATTTGGCAGTCAAACGAAAAAATGGAATCGCTTGCCTCCCATGCGATTGTTCTTCCGCCGAAAGCAAAATAATTGTTCGCCCTTGCATTGGCGGGCTTCTTTCATGTTATGCATGTATTTTGTGGACATGGGTTGTGCCTTTTGTCTCCGGCCCGCTACTTTTCAAAAAAATCCCTTATCCCCCCGGCAATATCGTCCGCAATCGCTTTGACAAAGGCCACCTGTGCAAGGCTCCGTGCTGTCGGCGGATGCGTCAGGTAACCTGTTTCGACAAGCACAGCCGGCATGTTTGCCCCGGAAAGAACAGCAAGGGGCGCGCCAATAATATCCACCGGCTGTCCGGCAGCGCCGGCTTCCAGGCGTTTGCCGATATTTGCCGCAAGACGGGTCGCAGCGGAGATGTGCCGCTGTTGCAATTGATTCCAGAAAAATGGCGCCTGCTCGTTTCCGGAAAAATTTTGAGAACCCGTTTTCAGCTGGTGGTGATAAACGGTCCACCCGCTCACCCCGCTTCTGCTGCTGCCGCCGGCATGAAGACTTAAAAAAAGATCAGCCTTGTGATTATTGGCAATCGACATGCGCGATCGTATGTCCATATTATAATTGCCCGTGCGCGTCAGCTGCACCTTGAATTCAGACCCAAGGCGCTCGCTGATGTGCCGGGCGATCTCGAGCATCACCTGTTTTTCCGAAAGCCCCTGCGCACCTATTACACCGTGGTCATGACCGCCATGCCCGGGGTCTATGACAATGATTCGCTGAGCTGTTGCAACGACAGACGGGTTCGTATTCGTATACGCGGTTTTCGGAAGGACCGGCACAATCAGCACCGCCACTACCAGAAGAGCGGTGATATAAAAGCACGCCGAATCAAATACGACAGCTTGCCGATTGCGCCTGAAATACCTGTTATCATCAATCATAATATGCAGTAGTTCCCCTGTTTTTTGCTTGACACTCCGGCAAATTAATATTACCTTGAACCCATCTTAAATCTTTTTTGCTATAATCTCAATAAGTTGATAGAAAATAAACAAAAACCATCATCGCTGACACATAACAAGTTTATGACAATATAACAAATCGATGACAAAGCTGATGGCAACTTGTCCGGGAACGGGATCCGGTGAACTGAATACCAGTGAGTCGAAAACCAGCGGACATGAAACCCAACCATCAGTTTTTTACTTACAGAAGCGGCAAAGAAAAATAAAGCGAAATTACATGCGAGAGTGGCGGAATTGGTAGACGCACTGGACTTAGGATCCAGCTCTTCATGAGTGGGAGTTCGAGTCTCCCCTCTCGCACCAACCGTGTTTTTTGTTTTTCCTCGGCCGCTTTTGTTTTTTTCCGGACATTTCCATTTAAATATTTCAATATAATGCCGAAGAAAGGATAATCATGCAAGTTACAGTAGAGGAAGTGAGCGCCGTCAAGAAAAAGATCCATGTTGAAATTCCCAAAGAAGAAGTGTCTAAACAACTGGATTCCGCATATAAGGACCTTCAGCAAAAAGCCAAGATCAAGGGATACCGCCCCGGTAAAGTCCCCCGCTCGGTCCTGGTGAGGCATTTTCAGAAAGATGTCCATTCCGATGTGATCAGCAATTTAATCCAGAACTCGTTCCCGCAGGCAATCAAGGAAACCGAACTTCCTGTACTCGACACCTCCGATCTCGACACACCCGAGCTCGATCCTGAGTCCGGTTTCAAGTACACCGCCACGGTGGAGTTGAAACCCGAACTCCCGGAAGTTGATTTCAAAGGGCTCGATCTCAAAAAAACAGACTACCAGATCGATGAGAGTGAAATCGATGCCCAGGTGGAGATGCTCAGCAAGCACCTGGCCGAATACCTGCCGATAACAGAAGACCGCGGCGCTGAAGAAGGCGATTATACTGTTATTGATTACGAAGGGTTCAAAGATGGCGAACCATTCGCGCCCACGGCGTTTACGGCCGATCATTCAATCAAGATCGGGGACAACGCGTTTACGGAAACATTCGACAAGGCACTTATCGGCATGAAACCCGGTGAGAACAAGGAAATCACGGTTTCCTTCCCTGCTGATTTTTCCAACAAGGATCTTGCAGGACAGGAAATCGTTTTCAAGGTGACCTTGAAAGAGATCAAAAAAGAGGTATTGCCCCCCATCGATGATGCGTTTGCCAAGAATTTCGGCCCGTATGAAACGATTGGGGATCTGCGTGCGGAAATTGAAAAGAACCTGCGCCAGGGGTATGACAAGCGAACCGACCAGGAGATGCAGGAACAAATATTCAAAAAACTCCTTGAAAATGATTTTGAAGTGCCTAATGTTATGGTTCGACATGAACTCGATGAAATCGCCAGAGATACCGAGCACAAATTTGCTCAAAACGGGATCTCCATGGAGCAGGTTGGGCTGACCCGTGAAATATTGGACCAACAGTACCGGCCCATTGCAGAGCAGCAGGCAAAACGGCACCTCCTGCTCAACAAGATCATCGAGCAGGAAAAGCTTGACGTTTCGGATGAGGAACTTGATGCCGAATATGAAAAACTTTCTGGCATGATTGGTCAACCATTAGATTTTATAAAAAAATTCTATAAAGAAAACCCGGAAAAACAAGATGGTTTCAAAATCGCCCTACTTGAAAAAAAGGCGGTAGATCTTATTATTAATCATGCAACGGTTGAAACGGTTAAACCCGAAGATAAAAAAGCAGAAGAAAACACTGACGGCGGATCCGAAAAACCTGAGTAAATGGAAAAATCAAACCACTTTCAAGAAACCGTTATTGTCAGGAAGGAGATAAAAAATTGCCGCTGATTCCGATGGTCATAGAGCAAACCAGCAAGGGCGAAAGGGCTTACGATATATTTTCACGCCTTTTAAAGGATCGTATTGTATTTCTTGGAACACCGATCAATGACGAAATTGCCAACCTGCTCATCGCGCAACTTCTTTTCCTGGAGTCCGATGATCCGGACAAGGATATTAACTTTTACGTGAACTCACCGGGCGGCTCGGTCACATCGGGCATGGCCATTTACGATACCATGCAATACATAAAACCGGATATCGCAACCGTGTGCATCGGCCAGGCCGCCAGCATGGGTGCGGTACTCCTTGCCGCGGGCGCCGCGGGTAAACGGTATTCCCTGCCCAATTCCCGGATAATGATTCATCAGCCGATGGGTGGCGTTCAGGGACAGGCATCAGACATCAAAATTCAGGCGGAGGAAATTATCCGTCTGCGCGGCAGGCTGAATGAGATACTGGCATTTCATACGAAACAGGATCTCTCCCGGGTCGAGCAGGACACGGACCGTGATTTTTTCATGGGCGGCCTTGAAGCAAAAGAATACGGGATCGTGGATCACGTGATCAACAACCGTGACGATCTCTACGATACACCACCAGACGAGGAGGCCTAGATTATGTCATCTTACAAGGGCGGAGATGGAAACGATAACCTTTTCTGCTCATTTTGCGGAAAGAATCAGCAGGAGGTTAAAAAGCTCATTGCCGGCCCTGCTGTATATATATGCGATGAATGTATTCAACTGTGCAGTGAAATCATAGAAGAAGAAAACGTCAAGGAGACGGATGTATCCAATCGCGGCATGACCCCCATGGAGATCAAGGAACAGCTGGACGGGTACGTCATCCAGCAGGATCATGCCAAGAAGATTTTATCCGTTGCCGTGCACAATCACTACAAGCGGCTTGATTCCGGAACGGGGGCAAACGACGTTGAACTTCAGAAAAGCAACATATGCCTTATCGGCCCCACCGGAAGCGGTAAAACGCTCCTTGCGCAAACGCTGGCCCGGTTTCTCAATGTGCCGTTTACCATAGCGGATGCCACCAGCCTGACCGAAGCCGGCTACGTTGGGGAAGATGTTGAAAATATTATACTGGCGCTGCTGCAGAACGCGGATTACGATGTGGAAAAAGCACAGCGCGGCATTGTGTATATCGATGAAATAGACAAAATCGCCATGATGTCGGACAACCCGTCCATTACTCGCGATGTTTCCGGGGAAGGGGTCCAGCAGGCGCTTTTGAAAATCATTGAAGGGACACTCGCAAGCGTACCCCCCAAGGGCGGACGCAAGCACCCGCAACAGGATTTCGTGAAAGTCGATACCAGCAACATCCTGTTTATCTGCGGCGGGACCTTTAATGGACTTGATAAAATCATAGAACAACGAACCGGTTCCCGTTCCATGGGGTTTGGGGCCACGATCACCAGCCAGAAAGAGAGACTTGCCACTGATCTGCTCCCAATGGTTGAAACCGAGGACCTGGTAAAGTTCGGCCTGATCCCCGAATTCGTTGGCAGGTTGCCGATCATCGCAACATTGCAGAGCCTTGATGAAGCCGCATTGATCCGTATTCTCACGGAACCGAAAAATGCGCTGATCAAGCAGTTCAAGAAACTGTTCGAACTCGAAGGCGTGAATCTGAGATTCACCGATAGCGCCCTCGGGGCAATCGCCGGGGAAAGTGCAAAAAGAAACTCCGGTGCGCGGGGACTACGTGCAATTATCGAAGCCAGCATGCTCGATATCATGTACGAACTCCCTTCCCTGACCGGTGTAAAGGAATGCGTCGTTGGAGAGGAAGTGATTCTCCATAAGGAAGAGCCGATATTGCTGTATGAACAGCAACAAAAGACCAAAAAGCAGGCATAAAAATCATACACAATCAAACCGAATGTCTTCGTTATTTTATTGATCCTTAAAATACAAAAGGATCTCATCTCAACCGCAACCGCGACCAGATTCAGCTACTGAGCATTGCAGCTGAATTGCGCCCTAATGATTACAAAAAGCCCGCGTTACAACCGGTTTGCCGGCAAAGGCTTTTTGACAATTTATTTATTCATATAAGATACGACTATGATACAAATACCAAAAATATTCAGGCAAACAGATGGAGTTGCTATGACACCCATACTCTCGTTGTTGCCTTTGCGTGATATCGTTGTTTTCCCGTACATGGTCTCCCCGCTCTTTGTCGGCAGGACCATGTCTATCAATGCCATTTCACAGGCAATGAATGAGGAAGACAAGTATATATTCCTGGCGACACAAACAAGCCCGGGTGAAGATAACCCCGACCAGGCCGATATCAGTCGCACGGGCACCGTTGCAAAGGTGCTCCAGATGCTGCGTCTTCCGGATGGCACGGTGAAAACCGTGGTGGAGGGAAAGCATCGGGCACGTATCGTTAAATTCATTGACAATCAGAGTTTTTTCCAGGTTCAACTTGAATTGATGGAAGAACCGGAAATCGATGATTCAACAAAAACTGCTTATTTCAAGAATGTCCTCGACAGTTTTAAAAGATATGCGGCGCTTCACAAAAACATATCCAATGAAACCGTCGATAAAGTGGCGGCGATAAATGACCCGGTGCAGTTTCTGTACACCAGTGCCGCCCAGTTTTCGTTTAAAACGGCCGACAACCAGAAGCTCCTGGAAACAGACGCCCTGGATGAACGGCTTGCCCTCTTGATCGACCTCATCAACCAGGAAACCATTGTCCTTAAAACCGATCAGCAGATCAAGGGCCGGATCAAGAAACAGATGGAAGAAAGCCAGAAAAACTACTATCTGAACGAACAGATCCGTGCCATTAAAAAGGAGATGGGGGAAGATGAAGCCGAGGAAGACGAACTCAAGGAACTTGAAGAGCGCATAAGCAAAAAAGAAATGACCGAAGAGGCCACAAAAAAGGTCTTGCAGGAATTCAAAAAGCTCAAACGCATGTCCCCCATGTCAGCCGAGGCCACGGTCACAAGAAACTACGTTGAATGGATCCTGAGCCTTCCGTGGAATGAAGAAACGGAGATTTCCGAAGATGTCGACGCGGCGGAAGTAATTCTGGATGAAGACCACTACGGTCTGGAGCGCCCGAAAGAGCGAATCCTGGAATACCTGGCCGTTCAGTCGCTGGTTAAAAAAATAAGAGGACCGATCCTTTGTCTTGTAGGCCCTCCAGGCGTGGGCAAGACATCGCTTGCGAAATCGATCGCCCGAGCCACCGGTCGCGAATTCATCCGGCTTTCCCTGGGCGGCGTCCGCGACGAAGCTGAAATCCGGGGACACAGACGCACCTATATCGGCGCAATGCCAGGGAAGATATTGCAATCCCTTCGCAAGGCCGGCGTCAACAACCCCGTATTCTGCCTGGACGAAATTGACAAGATGAGCATGGACTTCAGGGGAGACCCCTCGGCGGCCATGCTCGAAGTGCTCGATCCGGAACAGAACTACGCGTTCAACGATCACTACATCGACCTGGACTATGATCTGTCCAATATATTGTTCGTGACCACGGCAAATACCCTGCCGGATATCCCCCTGCCCCTGCAGGACCGCATGGAAATCATCCGGCTGCCCGGCTACACGGAATATGAAAAGAACAATATTGCCCAACAGTTCCTGGTCCCGAAACAAATTGAGTCCAACGGCCTCAAGGACAAGAACGTACAGTTTTCCCAGAACGCATTGGCCATGCTGATCCGGAATTACACCCGGGAAGCCGGTGTTCGCGGGCTCGAACGGACAATTTCGTCGATATGCCGGAAAATTGCGCGTAAGGTCGCCAAGGCCGAACCTGACGGGGCCATAAATGTCAATACCCGCTCCGTGCAGAAATATCTGGGGCCGCTGCTTTACAAGGGAACCCAGGTGGAGGAGAAAAACCAGATCGGCATTGTGGTCGGCCTGGCCTGGACCCAGTTTGGCGGCGAACTGCTGTTCGTGGAAAGCGCCATCATGCCGGGCAAAGGCGAGTTCCGGGTAACGGGTAAACTGGGCGACGTGATGCAGGAATCCGCGCGGGCTGCAATCAGCTACGTGCGTTCCCGGGCCGAACAGTTCAACATCGACCCGAAGTTCTACGAAAAGTTCGATATCCACGTGCACGTTCCGGAAGGTGCAACGCCAAAAGACGGACCATCCGCCGGCATTGCCATGTGCACCTCCATTATATCGACCCTGGCCCAGCTGCCGATTCGCAGACAAATTGCCATGACCGGCGAAATTACACTTCGCGGCCGGGTACTTCCCATCGGTGGGCTGAAGGAGAAAATCCTCGCAGCACACAGGGGCGGCATCACCAAGGTGCTCATTCCAAAAGAGAATGAAAAGGATATCAAGGAAATACCGGCATCGATCACCCGGCAAATCGAAATCGTCCCCGTGGAGCATATGGACGAAGTCATCTGCCACGCCATTATCATGGAAAATGAGCTTTGCCTGTATAAGAACCCGGAACAATTCCAGATTCATAAAGCGGAATCGGACCGATGCAATAACATGCTCACCGGGCATTAAAATTTTGTCACAATGATATGTTTTTATCTTGACAAACAAGCCCAAGAGCTGTAGAAAACTATCTTTAACAACGGCAAAGAGTGCTCGCAACAAAAAGCATTAATCGGTTTCACAAGACAGCTCGGAACCGAATGCCAAAAAGTTTTAACACGGGCGGGTAGCTCAGTTGGGAGAGCGGCGGCCTTACAAGCCGTAGGTCACAGGTTCGAGCCCTGTTCCGCCTACCAGCCTTAAAAATTGAAAAACATGCGGGGGCGTAGTTCAGTTTGGTTAGAACGCCGGCCTGTCACGCCGGAGGTCGCGAGTTCGAGTCTCGTC